>CAYJPU010000081.1:3165-13511 GCA_964372105.1 uncultured Undibacter sp. | reverse complement strand
TCTCGCGCCAGCGCGCCTGGGGTGTGCCGATCGCGGTGTTCATCCAGGAGAAGCCGGACGGTTCGGTCGACATCCTCGAAGACCCGGAAGTCAGCGTGCGCATCGTCGAGGCTTTCGAGGCCGAAGGCGCCGACGCCTGGTACGCCGCCGGCGCGCGCGAGCGCTTTCTGGGCAAGCGCGCCGGCGAAGGCTGGAAGAAGGTCGACGACATTCTCGACGTCTGGTTCGATTCCGGCTCGACGCACGCCTTCGTGCTGGAGGATGAGGAGCACTTCCCCTCGCTCGCCGGCATCAAGCGCAAGGTCGACGGCGGCAAAGATACCGTGATGTATCTCGAAGGCTCCGACCAGCACCGCGGCTGGTTCCACTCGTCGCTGCTGGAGAGCTGCGGCACGCGCGGCCGCGCGCCGTTCGACGTGGTGCTGACGCACGGCTTCGTGCTCGACGAGAACGGCCGCAAGATGTCGAAGTCGCTCGGCAACGTCGTCGCGCCGCAGGACGTCATCAAGCAGTCCGGCGCCGACATCCTGCGCATGTGGGTGTGCGCCTCGGACTACGCCGACGACCTGCGCATCGGCCCCGAGATCCTCAAGACCACGGCCGACACTTATCGCAAGCTGCGCAACACCGTGCGCTGGATGCTCGGTTCGCTGGCGCATTTTACCGAGGAAGACCGCGTCAAGCACGAGCGGATGCCGGAGCTGGAGCGGCTGATGCTGCACCGGCTCGCCGAGTTGGACGCGCTCATCAAGCAGGCCTACCGCGATTTCGACTACAAGCGCATCTTCGCGACGCTGTCGGCGTTCATGACCTCGGACCTGTCGGCGTTCTATTTCGACATCCGCAAGGACACGCTCTACTGCGATCCGGTCTCGTCGATGAACCGCAAGGCGTGCCTCACGGTGGTCGACCACCTGTTCCGCGCCACGGTGACGTGGCTGGCGCCGATGCTGTGCTTCACCGCCGAAGAGGCCTGGACCGCGCGCTACGGCGCCAACGCCAAGTCGGTGCACGTCGAGACCTTCCCCGAGGTGCCGGCGGCGTGGCGTAACGACGCGCTCGCCGAGAAGTGGCGCAAGGTGCGCACCGTGCGCCGCGTCGTCACCGGCGCGCTCGAGATCGAGCGGGCGCAGAAGCGCATCGGCTCGTCGCTGGAGGCGCATCCGATCGTGCACGTGGCGAACGCCGAGCTGTTCGAGGCGGTGGTCGACGTCGACATGGCGGAAGTGTGCATCACCTCCGCGCTGACCATCGCGCAGGACGAGGGCCCGGAGAGCGCCTTCCGGCTGCCGGACGTGACCGGCGTCGCGGTGGTGCCGGGTCTCGCCGAAGGCACCAAGTGCGCGCGCTCGTGGAAGATCCTCACCACCATCGGCGCCGACCCGCAATACCCGGACGTTAGCCCACGCGACGCGCAGGCGCTGCGCGAATGGGACGCCATGCGCAAGGCGGCGGAGTGAATGCGCGGGCCCTTCCTCTGCGGCCCGCTGACCGCCTTCGGCCTGGCCGTGGCGGCGGTCACCGGCCTGTTGGACCAGGCCGGCAAGCTTTACCTCCTGTTCGTCTATGACCTGCCGGCCCGCGGGCCGGTGCGGCTCGGGCCGTTCTTCGACTTCGTCTTCGTCCGCAACACCGGCATCAGTTACGGCCTGTTCCAGACCGACGGTGCGCTCGGGCAATGGCTGCTGCTCGGCCTCAAGGCCGCGGCGGTGGCGGCCCTGTGGGTGTGGCTGGCGCGGGCCGCCGACAGGCTGACCGCCTTGTCGCTTGGTCTGATTATCGGCGGCGCCGTCGGCAACGCCATCGACCGCGTGGCCTATGGCTGGGTCATGGACTTCGTGTTTTTTCACATTTCGACCGCTAGCTGGCGGTTCAACTGGTACGTTTTTAACCTAGCCGACGTAGCCATCGTTGCCGGGGTCGCGGGCCTGCTGTATGAATCCCTGAAAGGGGACCGCGCCGCAAAAGCGCCCTGATCGACCGCGATAGTTCACGCTGGTACGCTGAATTCCCCTGAGATTTCAGCTTGTTCAAGGCCAGGATCGGATGATTTCGATGCGCCCGACACGCCGGATGACCACCCGGACCGCCAAACTGACCGCGACCGCCGCCTGCGCCCTGGCGCTCGCGCTGACGCTCGCGACCGCGCCCGTGCGCGCCGAGGAGGAGGTGTCGCTCGACAAGAAGGTCCTGCGCGGCCTGCTCGAAGGTCTCGGCCTCAAGCGCGACGGCGAGGCCGGCATCAACTACCAGGAGCGCGCCCCGCTGGTGATCCCGCCCGGCCGCGATCTGCCGCCGCCGGAACGGGGCGACGCCGCCATTGCCAATAATCCCGCCTGGCCGAAAGACCCCGATGTCGCCCGCCACAAGGAAGCAGCGCGGCTGGAGCGCAACCGTAATATTAGCGAAGAGCGCGAGATCGAGCAGAATCCGCTGCGGCCGGACCAGATAACCCCCGGCGGCAATCCGCGGACGCCGCCGAGCCGCCGCAAGACCTCGACCAATCTCGGCCAGGACGGCGAGCGCATGACGCCGTCCGAGCTCGGCTACAAAGGCGGAATCTTCAGCAGCATGTTCGGCGGCGACAAGGAAGAATCGGTCCGCTTCACCGGCGAGCCGCCGCGCGCCGCGCTCACCGCGCCGCCGCCCGGCTACCAAACGCCGTCGCCGGACCAGCCCTATGGCGCCGGCAAGGCGGCCGCGCCGCAGGCGACCGACTATCTGGGTACCAAGGGCGAGCTCGGCCGCTGATCGTCTTGGTTTCCGACATTCGTGGCGAGCTGTGTGCGTGAGCGCGGGGGCGCATCAACCCGGGGCTGCGAGGATTTGAAACGTGCCGTCGAGGTCTAGGCTTTCCGCCGTCGCGCTGCTCGCCGCGGCGCTTGCAATGCCCGCTTTCGCCGCCGAACCGGGCGGCTCCAAAGCTTCCAAGGTCGCCGACTACACCCTTGCCAACGGGCTCGAGCTGGTGGTCATTCCAGACCGCCGCGCGCCCGTGATCACGCACATGATCTGGTACAAGGTCGGCGCCGCCGACGAGACGCCGGGCAAGTCGGGCTTGGCCCATTTTCTCGAACATCTGATGTTCAAGGGCACGGCGAAGAATCCCGCCGGCCTGTTTTCGCAGGTGGTCGCGCGCTTCGGCGGCCAGGAAAACGCCTTCACCTCGAACGACTACACCGGCTACTTCCAGCGCGTGCCGAGCGATCAGCTCAAGACCGTGATGGAATTCGAAGCCGACCGCATGACCGGGCTGCAGCTCACCGACGCGGTGGTGCTGCCCGAGCGCGACGTCATCCTCGAAGAGCGCAACCAGCGCATGGAGAACAATCCGCGCGCGCGCCTGTCCGAGCAGATCGACGCCGCGCTGTTCCTCAATCATCCCTACGGCAAGCCGGTGATCGGCTGGCGCCACGAGATGGAAGGCCTGACGCGCGACGACGCCATCGGCTTCTATCGCCGCTTCTACGGACCCAACAACGCGGTGGTGGTGATCGCCGGCGACATCGATCCGGCCGCCGCGCGCAAGCTCGCCGAGGACACCTACGGCAAGGTCGCGCCGCACGCGGCGATCGTGCCGCGCAACAGGCCGCAGGAGCCGCCGCCGGCATCCCCGCGCACGCTGACGCTCGCCGATCCGCGCGTCGAGATGCCGTCGATGCAGCGCAGCTATCTGGTGCCGTCGTTCCGCACCGCCAAACAAGGCGAGGCGGCCGCGCTCGAAGTGCTGGCGCATGTGCTCGGCACCGGCTCCAACAGCCGGCTCTATCGCGCGCTGGTGGTGGAGAAGAACGTCGCGGTTTCGGCCGGCGCCTATTACGACTCCACGGCCTTCGACATGTCGAAGTTCGGCCTGTACTGCGCGCCGCGCCAGGGTGTGACGTTGCCCGACGTAGAAGCCGCCGCCGACGCCGTGGTCGCCGCGATCATCGAAAAGGGCATCACGGCCGAAGAACTTCAGCGCAGCAAGACCCGGCTGATCGCCGACGCGGTCTATGCGCAGGACAACCAGGCCACCATGGCGCGCTGGTACGGCAGCGCGCTGACCACCGGCGCCACCGTCAAGGATGTGCAAGGCTGGTCCGACCGCATCCGCGCGGTGACCACGCAGGACGTGCAGGCCGCCGCCCGCCAGTGGCTCGACAAGCGCCGCTCGGTCACCGGCTATCTGATCAAAGACACCAGTCCGCAGGCGGAGCGCCGCTCATGAACCGTTTCATCGCGCCGCTCGCGCTGGCCGCGTTCGCCTTCCTCGCCGGGGCTCAAGCCGCTTCCGCCATGACGATCGAGAAGATCGTCAGCCCGGCCGGCATCGAAGCCTGGCTGGTGCGCGAACAGGCGACGCCGCTGGTCGCGCTCAGTTACGCCTTCCACGGCGGATCGAGCCAGGACCAGGCCGACAAATCCGGCACCGCCAATCTCGCCGCCGGCATGCTCGACGAGGGCGCGGGCGATCTCGACAGCAAGGCCTTTCACGAGCGCCTGGAAAACCGCGCGATCGAGCTCGGCTTCCAGGTCGGCCGCGATTACTTCCACGGCTCGCTGCGCACGCTCAGCGAGAACCGCGACGAGGCGTTCGACCTGCTGCGGCTGGCGCTGAACAAGCCGCGCTTCGACGCCGAGGCGCTGGAGCGCGTGCGCGGCCAGGAAGTCGCCGGGCTGCGGCGCGAGACCACCAACCCGAACAACATCGCCAGCAAGAGCTGGTGGACAACGGCGTTTCCTGACCACCCGTACGGCCGCCAGACCAAAGGCACGATCGACACGGTGCCGCGCATCACGGCCGGTGATCTGCGCGATTATGTGCGCCGTGTGTTCGCGCGCAACGAGCTGACGATCTCCATCGTCGGCGATATCGACGCCAAGGCCGCCGGCGCATTGATCGACCGCGTCTTCGCCGGACTGCCGGCCAAGAACGACCTCAAGCCGGTGGCGGCCGCCACGCCGCGCGGCTTAGGGCGCCGCATCGTCACCGATCTCGACGTGCCGCAGGCGGTGATGACCTTCGGCGGCAACGGCATCGAGCGCAACGATCCCGACTTCATGGCGGCCTATATCGTCAACCACATCCTCGGCGGCGGCAGCTTCTCGTCGCGGCTGTATCGCGAAGTGCGCGAGAAGCGCGGCCTGGCCTACGGCGTGTCCGACAGCCTGGTGTGGTTCAAGCGCGCCGCCGTCGTGCTGGGCGGCACCGCGACGCGCGCCGACCGCACCGCCGAGGCGCTCGACATCATCGAGACGGAAACCAAGCGCATGGCCGAGGAAGGCCCGACGCCGGAGGAAATGGCGGCGGCGAAAGCCTTCCTCAAGGGCACCTACGCGCTGTCGCTCGACACCTCGGCCAAGATCGCGGCCCAGCTCACGCAGATCCAGCTCGACAGGCTCGGCATCGACTATATCCAGCGCCGCGGCGCGCTGATCGACGCCGTCACCATCGCCGACGCCAAGCGTGTGGCGAAGCGGCTGTACGGCGGCGGCATGCTGGTCACGGTCGTCGGCCGGCCCAAGGGGCTGACCTCGACGGGAACCGTGGAGTAGCGTGGGCGTTCACCTCTCCTCTGTCATGCCCCGCGCAAGCGGGGCATCCAGTATTCCGCAGCTGTCCAAGTTGATACACGGTGCCCCATACGTTCGTCGGTGGATACTGGATCGTCCGCTTGCGCGGACGATGACAGCCTCTAAGGTTCCCTCATGTCCCTGAACCAATCCATCGCCAGCGCGCTCGAGAAGAATGTCGGCCAGCACGGCGTCGCCGACGCCGACCTGAGCGCGGCGCTGGCGCGCGCCGAGGGCGGGCTCGACCGCCTGCGCCGGCACTACACCGACGGCACGCTGCCGCTGTTGCGCCTGCCTGAGAAGAAAGACGACCTCGCCGGGATCCAGGCCGCCGCGCGCAAGCTCGCGGAGGGCGCCAGCGACGTCGTCATCCTCGGCACCGGCGGCTCGTCGCTGGGCGGCCAGACGCTGGCGCAGCTCGCCGGCTACGCGGTGCCCGGCGTCGGCGCCTTGCGCGCGCCGCCGCGCCTGCACTTCATCGACAATCTCGATCCGTTGTCGTTCGAGACCATGCTCGCGAGGCTGCCGCTGGCGACCACGCGCTTCGTCGCCATCTCGAAGTCCGGCGGCACCGCCGAGACGCTGATGCAGACCATCGCCGCGCTGTCGGCGCTCAAGCAGGCTGGGCTCGACCCGCGCCACGCGTTCCTCGGCATCAGCGAGCCGGCCAAGGCAGGCAAGCGCAACGGCCTGCGCGACCTCCTGGTCAAACATCAGGTGACGCTGCTCGACCACGACACCCAGGTCGGCGGCCGTTATTCGGCGCTGACCAATGTCGGCCTGCTGCCGGCGGCGGTGCTCGGCCTCGATATTGCCGCCATCCGCCAGGGCGCGGCCTTAGCGCTGGCGCCGGTGCTCGCCAAGAAACCGCCCGCCGAGGTGCCGGCCGCGCTCGGCGCCGCGCTCGCCGTTGCGCTCGCCGAGCGCAAGGGCAAATCGATCAGCGTGCTGATGGCCTATACCGACCGGCTGGAACGCCTGACGCGCTGGTACGTGCAGCTGTGGGCCGAGAGCCTCGGCAAGGCGGGCCGCGGCACCACGCCGGTGGCGGCGCTCGGGCCCGTCGATCAGCACAGTCAGGTGCAATTGTTCATCGCCGGGCCACGCGACAAATTGTTCAACGTCGTGCTGGTCAACGGCGCCGGCCTTGGGTCCCGCATGGACGGCGAGCTGGCCAGGCTGGCGGGCGAGCCGGGCTTTGCCGGCAAGACCATCGGCGATCTTGTCTGGGCCGAAGGCCGCGCCACCGCCGAGACGCTGGCCAAAAACGGCTGCCCGGTGCGCACCTTCACGCTCGACAGACTCGACGAGACGGCGCTGGGCGAATTGATGATGCATTTCATGCTGGAGACCATCATCGCCTCGCACCTCATGGGCATCGACGCCTTCGACCAGCCGGCGGTGGAAGAGGGCAAAGTGCTGGCGAAGAAGTATTTGATGCAGTGACGTCATCGCCCGCGAAGGTGGGCGATCCAGTAATCACCGGACTCAGTGTATACTGGATGCCCCGCCTTCGCGGGGCATGACAGGCTTTCAGATGCTCCGCGTCACCGACACCATCTCCATCGACGACTCCGAACTGTCGGAATCCTTCGTGCGTTCGTCGGGTCCCGGCGGGCAGAACGTCAACAAGGTGTCGTCGGCGGTGCAGCTGCGCTTCGACGCGCGGCATTCGCCGTCGCTGCCGAACGACGTCGCCATCCGCCTGATGAAGCTCGCCGGCAGCCGCCTGACCAAGGACGGCGTCATCGTCATCGTCGCGCAGGCGCACCGCGACCAGGTGCGCAACCGCGCCGACGCCCGCGAGCGGCTGTTCGACCTGATCCGGCAGGCCGCGGTGAAGCCGACCGTGCGCCGCGCCACCAAGGTGCCGAAATCCGAGAAGAAAAAGCGCGTCGAGGGCAAGAAGCACCGCTCCAGCATCAAGGCCATGCGCCAGCGCAAGTCGGGGTTCGATTGAATCCTGCGGTCATCCCCGCCAAGGCGGGGATCCAGTACGCCGCAGCCTATCGATAGGGCACGGGGTACTGGATTACCGGTCTCGCAGGCGCTCGCCCCGAATGACAGCCACCGGATAACGGGGGCAGGCGGCCCCGCCGCCTCGCGGGCGCCATGCCGCCCCGGTAAAGTGCCCACCGAACCCCGAATCAGGCGCGTTTTCTCAATGCCCGTCCGCCAGCTCTCCGAACAGGTCGTCAACCGCATCGCCGCCGGCGAGGTGGTCGAGCGGCCGGCCAGCGTCGTCAAGGAACTGGTCGAGAACGCGCTCGACGCAGGCAGCAGCCGCATCGACGTGCTGACCGACGGCGGCGGGCGGCGGCTCATTCGCGTCACCGACGACGGCGCCGGCATGACGCGCGCCGATCTCGATCTCAGCGTCGAGCGCCACGCCACCTCCAAGCTCGAGGGCGACGACCTGCTGGCGATCGACACGCTCGGCTTTCGCGGCGAGGCGCTGCCGTCGATCGGCGCGGTGGCGCGGCTGACCATCACCACGCGGCATGCGTCCGAGCCGCACGCCTGGACGCTGACCGTCGATGCCGGCGACAAGTCCGAGCTCAAGCCGGCGGCGCTGTCACAAGGCACCATGGTCGAGGTGCGCGATCTGTTTTACGCCACGCCGGCACGCCTGAAATTCCTGAAGACCGATCGCAGCGAAGCCGAAGCGGTGCGCGAGGTGGTGCGGCGGCTGGCGATGAGTAGGCCCGACGTCGCTTTCACGCTGGCCGGCGAAGAGCGCGCGCCGGTCACCTGGGGACCGGCGCCGGAAGGCGACCCGCTGGCGCGTTTGGGCGATGTCATGGGCGCCGACTTCCGCGCCAACGCCATCGCCATCGAAGCCGAGCGCGAGGGCGTCGAACTGGCCGGCTTCGCCGGGCTGCCGACATTGTCGCGCGCCAATTCGCTTGGGCAGTATCTGTTCGTCAACGGCCGCCCGGTGCGCGACAAGGTGCTGGTCGGGGCGGTGCGCGCGGCCTATGCCGATTATCTGCCGCGCGACCGCCATCCGTTGCTCGCTTTGTTCGTCACGCTCGACGCGCGCGAGGTCGACGTCAACGTGCATCCGGCCAAGACCGAAGTGCGTTTCCGCGACGGCGCGCTGGTGCGCGGCCTGATCGTGCGCGCGCTGAAGGAGGCTTTGGCGCGCGAGGGCCAGCGCGCCGCCACGACCGGCGGCGGCGCAACAATAGCCACCTTCCGCCCGGCCTTCGCGCCGCGCGGCGGCTACGACTGGCGGCGCTCGCCGGCGCGGCCGATGGGCTTTGCGCCGGCGCAGGGCGCGACCGCGTTCGGCCTGGCCGAAGCGGCGCAGACAGCGTTCGATGTCGGCGGGCCGTCGGCGGATGCGGCGGTGGCGCGCTTCGAGCCGCAGCCGGAACTGATCGAGCGGCCGTTAGGTGCGGCGCGCGCGCAGGTGCACGAGACCTACATCGTGTCGCAGACGCGCGACGGCCTCGTCATCGTCGACCAGCACGCCGCGCACGAGCGCATCGTCTACGAGCGCATGAAGCACGCGGTCGAACAGGCCGGCGTGGCGCGGCAGATTTTGCTGATCCCGGAGATCGTCGAACTCGACGAGGCCGACGCGGCGCGGCTGACGGCGCGCGCCGAGGAGCTCTCGCGCTTCGGGCTGGTGATCGAGGCGTTCGGCCCCGGCGCGGTGGCGGTGCGCGAAACCCCGTCGATGCTGGGCGACATCGACGTGCGTGGCCTGGTGCGCGATCTCGCCGAGCACATGGCGGAGTGGGACGACACGCTGCCGCTCGAACGCCGCCTGCTGCACGTCTCGGCCACCATGGCCTGCCACGGCTCGGTGCGCGCCGGCCGCCGCCTGAAGCCGGACGAGATGAACGCGCTGTTGCGCGAGATGGAAGCGGTGCCGAATTCCGGCCAGTGCAACCACGGCCGCCCGACTTACGTCGAATTGAAGCTGACCGATATCGAACGGCTGTTTGGGCGGCGCTAATCACTCCGCCGTCATGCCCGCGCAGGCGGGGACGACAGTTACGGCACCCTTAAAAACACGAACTCGGTGTCGTCGTATTGCCGCCGTTCCAGTTCCTCGAAGCCTGCCGGCGCGGCAAAGCCGGCGTCGGCCGCTTCCTCGACCACGATCAAGGCCTGGGGCGTCAGCCAGCCGCCCTCGCGCGCCGAGACGAGCGCCTTCTCGGCCAGGCCCTTGCCGTAGGGCGGGTCGGCGAACACCAGCGAGAACGGCTCCATGGTCTGCGCCGCGCCGAGCTTGGTGGCGTCGCGCCGGAAGATGCGCGTGACGCCGCCCAGCCCCAGCGCCTCGGTGTTGGCGCGCAGCAGCGCGCGCGCCTCGACGCCGTCGTCGACGAACTGCACGTAAGCCGCGCCGCGCGAGATCGCCTCGATGCCGAGCGCGCCGGTGCCGGCGAACAGGTCGAGCACGCGCGCGCCGGTGACCGGGTCGCCATAGGCGTGCATCAGGATGTTGAACAGCGCCTCGCGCAGGCGGTCGGCGGTCGGCCGCAGGCTCATGCCCTTCGGCCCGGCGATCGGGCGCGCGCGCAGACGTCCGCCGACGACGCGCATTTACTTTGGCCTTGGATACTTCGGCCGCGGCCCGCCGCTGCGGTCGAAGCGGCGGCGCTTCTTCGGCTGTGCGCGGCCGGTCTCGGGCCGCTCGGCGTCGGCCTGAGGCGCGCGGCCTTGCCATTTATGTCCGTCATTCCGGTCGCGCGCCGTAGCGCGCGGGCCCGAATACAAAAACACAGTCGAGCATAATTTTATACGACCGGGAGTATTGATTAACGGCTACCGGC
>CAYJPU010000081.1:0-3155 GCA_964372105.1 uncultured Undibacter sp. | reverse complement strand
TCCGCGGGCGCGGGCCGCCGGCCCCGGGCCGGAATCCATAACCCCTGTCTCGCATCTTTTACTCCGACCGGGAGTATGGATTCCGGGCTCCGGCCTTCGGCCGGCCCCGGAATGACGCGGTGTGGCATCGCGTCCCTTGCCACGCTCGGGCTTGCCGCGCAGCGGCTTGCGCACCTCGTCGTCGCCGAGCGGCGCGTCGAAATCGGCGTTGGCCTGCGCCACGATCTGCGGCCCCAGCGTCTTGCGCAAATCCGCCGTCTCGACTTCCTTGACGGCGCATTCGGCGAGCGAGCCGAGCTCGAACGGTCCGTAGGAGACGCGGATCAGCCGGCTGACTTTCAGCCCGAGCGATTCCATCACCTTGCGCACTTCGCGGTTCTTGCCTTCGCGAATGCCTAAACTGAGCCAGCAGTTGGATTCGAGCTGGCGCTCGAGCGTCGCTTCGATCGGCCCGTAGTGCACGCCTTCGACCGTGACGCCTTGCTTGAGGCCGTCGAGTGTCTCCTGCGTCACGCGGCCGAGCGCACGCACGCGGTAGCGGCGCAGCCAGGCGGTCGCCGGCAATTCCAGCACGCGCGCCAGCCCGCCGTCGTTGGTGAGCAGCAGCAGGCCTTCGGTGTTCATGTCGAGCCGGCCGATGCTGATCAGCCGCGGCAGGTGCTTGGGCAGCGACTGGAAGATGGTCGGCCGGCCCTCCGGGTCGGAATGGGTGGTCACCAGCCCGCGCGGTTTGTTGTAGAGGAACAGCCGCGTGCGCGCCCGCTGCGGCAGCGGCTGGCTGTCGATCGTGATGCGGTCCTTGGCGGTCACGTTCAGCGCCGGCGAGGTAATGACCTTGCCGTTGACCGAGACGCGGCCGTCGGCGATCCAGGCCTCGGCTTCGCGCCGCGAGGCCAGCCCGGCGCGGGCCATCACCTTGGCGATGCGCTCGCCGGACGCGCCCTTTTTGGTATCGTTTGGCATGCCGACCTATCGACGTCATGGCCGGGCTAGTCCCGGCCATCCACGTCTTCTTTCAAGACTGTGTATAAGGACGTGGATGCCCGGCACAAGGTTTATGCCCGGGCCGGCCGACAGCCGGTCCCGGGTGCCGGGCATGACGGAGAACTGATGCCGCCGCCTTCTTTCATGACGCTCGCCCTTGAGGAAGCCCGTGCCGCCGCCGCGCGCGGGGAGGTGCCGGTCGGCTGCGTGGTGGTGCGCGAAGGCCAGGTGGTGGCGCGCGCTGGCAACCGCACGCTCGCCGACAAGGACCCGACCGCGCACGCCGAACTGCTGGCGATCCGGTCCGCCGCGGCCACGCTCGGCACCGAGCGGCTGACGGACTGCGATCTCTATGTGACGCTGGAGCCTTGCGCCATGTGCGCGGCGGCGATGTCGTTCGCCCGCATCCGGCGGCTTTATTTCGGCGCCGGCGACGAAAAGGGCGGCGCGGTCGAACACGGCGTGCGCTTCTTCGCCGCGGCCACCTGCCATCACCGGCCGGAGGTTTACAGCGGTATCGGCGAGAGCGAGGCGGCGGCGTTGCTGAAGGATTTCTTCCAGGCGCGGCGATGATGCTTATCCCTCCCCTTCAGGGGAGGGTGGCTGCGAGCGAAGCGAGCAAGACGGGTGGGGGAATAGTATTTGGCTCACCCCGCCCGGCGCTTCGCGCCGACCCTCCCCTCAAGGGGAGGGATAACTCACACCGTCTTGTCGACGTACTTGCCCATGCCGGGCGGCGGTGGCGCCTGCACCGGCTGCTGCACTTCCTCGGCGGTGCGCGCGTTGCTTTGCTGCGCGTCCGGCGATTGCTTTGGCGATGTTCCTGTCGTGGGCATGATCGTTTGAATGCCGATGCTGCTGACGCTCATAAAATGGCTTTTCTGTTGTTGTTAAGCGCGGCACCCTAGCGTCCACGTCTCAACAAAACGCCATGTATTCCGGCGCAATTTGACAGTGCGTGGAAAGGAATCGTTGAGGCTGCTTACCTCGCCCCGCATTGCGGGGGAGAAGGAAAGAAGCTACGCGCCGGCGGCTCGCGCGAACTCCCACGCCTTGTCGGCGAGCGGGCGGATCATCTCGGCTTTGGCCGGCGCGAACTCCGAGGTCGCGGTGCCGTCGCGCACGCGGCCGATGATGCCTTGCAGGATCGCGGCGATGCGGAAGAAGTTGTAGGCGAGATAGACCGCAAGATGCGGGCGCGGATCGAGCCCGGTGCGCGCCACGTAGTCGTCGACGTAATCGGCCATCGACGGAATGCCGAGCGCGCCGAGATCGTGACCGACCAGCGACGCCGTACCGGCCGCGCTTTCCGAATGCGGCATGTGCCAGGCCATCAGGTGATAGGTGAAGTCGGCGAGCGGATCGCCGAGCGTCGACAACTCCCAGTCCAGCACCGCGATGATCTTCGGCTCGTGCCGCGCCACGATTATGTTGTCGAGCCGGTAGTCGCCGTGCACCAGCCGCACCGGCCCCGCGGGCGGGATGTGGTTCGGCAGCCACGCGATCAGCCGCTCCATGGGCTCGATCTTCTCGGTCTCCGACGCGCGGTACTGCTTCGACCAGCGGTCGACCTGGCGCGCGACGTAGTTCTCGCCGCGGCCGAAGTCGCCGAGGCCGATCGCGGCGGGATCGTAAGAATGCATCTGCGCGATGGTGGCGTTCATCGAATCGTAGAGCGCGGCGCGCTCGGCCGGATCGGAGCCCGGCATCTGCGGCTCCCAGAACACGCGGCCGTCGGCGAAGCTCATCACGTAGAACGCGGTGCCGGCGACGGCCTCGTCGGCGCAATAGCACAGCGGTTCGGCGACCGGGAAGCCTTGCGCAAAGAGCGCGCTGATGACGCGAAACTCGCGATCGACCGCGTGCGCCGACGGCAGCAGTTTGCCGGGCGGCTTGCGGCGCAGCACGTAACGCCGCGCCGGCGTTTCCAGCAGGTAGGTCGGGTTCGACTGGCCGCCCTTGAACTGCTTGACCGTCAGCGGCCCGGCGAAGCCTTTGACGTTGGCCGTGAGATAGTCCGCCAGCCGCGCCGCGTCGAGCCGCAGCGCCGGCGCCGCGTCCTTGGTGCCCGAAAAAGCCTGCTGGCGGTCGATATTGGACATGAGCCTTTCAATCCGTCATTCCGGGACGGCGCCATAAGCGCGTTTACGCGCGTCTTCGACGCGCTATGG
>CAYJPU010000080.1:7509-13571 GCA_964372105.1 uncultured Undibacter sp. | reverse complement strand
TCGAGCTCGAGCGGCAGAACCGCGACCTGCTCACGTCGATGAACGAGCGCACGCGCCTGCAGCTGCGTTTGCAGGCCACGGTCGAGGGCCTCTCCGTCGCGGCCATCAGTTATTACGTGGTCGGCCTGTTCGGCTATCTGGTGAAGGGCGCGCACGACGAAGGTCTGCCGGTGAACATCTCGCTCGCCACCGCGCTGTTCGTGCCGGTGGCGGTCGCGGCGATCTGGCTCGTGGTGCGGCGTATCCGGCGCCGGCACGTCGCGGGGGAGGACTGACACGGCATCGGTTTTCATTCGTCAAGAGAACGAGGTGGCGCAATGAGCATCATGTTTCACGACGGCAACCGCCAACTGCAGGACCGTTTCGACAGCCGGCGCATTTCCGACAAGCTCGAGGAAAAGCTGACGCGCACGGCGTTCACCGCGGACGACAAGGCCTATATCGAGAGCTGCCCTTACTTCTTCATCGCCACGGCCGACGCCGATGGCCGGCCCGACTGCTCCTTCAAGGGCGGCATGCCGGGCTTCGTGCGCGTGACCGCCGATTCCGAGTTGGCTTTTCCGGACTATGACGGCAACGGCATGTTCAAGAGCCTCGGCAATCTCGTGGTCAATGCCAATGTCGGGCTCCTTTTCATCGCCATGCACGACAAGCCGAAGCGGCTACGCGTCAACGGCAGCGCAAGCGTAAGCCACGACGATCCGTTGCTGGCCGAAACCGTCGGCGCGCAACTCATCGTTCGGGTGCAAGCGCGCGCCATCTTCCCCAATTGTCCGCGCTACATCCCGGCGATGCAGATGACCGGACCGTCCGTCTATACGCCGCAGCCGAAATGCGATCCGCCGGAGCCCGCCTGGAAGAGCTTCGACGCGTTCAAGGATCATGTGCATCCGCGCCAGCCGACCTGGAAAGGGTAACAGTGATGCACACCGAGCGTCTCGATTTCCCCAACGCCAAGGGCGAGAAACTGTCGGCGCTGCTCGACTTGCCGCTCGGCGAACCCAGCGCCTTCGCGCTGTTCGCGCATTGCTTCACCTGCGGCAAGGACAACCTCGCGGCCAAGCGGATTTCCGAGCGGCTGGCGATGCAGGGCATCGCGGTGCTGCGTTTCGATTTCACCGGGCTGGGCACCAGCGAGGGCGATTTCGCCGACACGCATTTCTCGTCGAACATCGACGATCTCGTCGCCGCCGCCGATCATCTGCGGCGGGCGTTCCAGGCGCCCGCGATCCTGATCGGCCACAGCCTCGGTGGCGCGGCTGTGCTCGCGGCTGCGCATCGCATCGCCGAAGCGCGCGCCGTGGTGACGATTGCCGCGCCGTCCGATCCCGCGCACGTCACCGGCCTGTTCAAGGAGCACATCGGCACCATCCGCGCGCAAGGCGAGGTCGAGGTCCTGCTGGCGGGCCGGCCGTTCCGCGTCCGGCGCGAATTCCTCGAGGATGTCGCCGAGCAGCCGCTGATGGATCGCGTGGCGCACCTGCGCAAGGCCTTGCTGGTGTTCCACTCGCCGACCGACGAACTGGTCGGCATCGACAACGCCTCGCGCATCTTCCAGAGCGCCAAGCACCCCAAGAGTTTCGTGTCGCTCGCCGGCGCCGATCATCTCCTGAGCAAGAAGAGCGACGCCGTCTATGTCGCCAACGTCATCGCCGCCTGGGCCGAGCGTTATCAGGAGCAGGCGGCGGAGGAAGGCGGCGAAGCCGGGATCGAGAGCGGCACCGTGCTGGTGCGCGAAACCGGGCAAGGCAAGTTCCAGCAGGAGACCGTGAGCGGGCCGCACCGTTTCCTGGCGGACGAGCCGGTGAAGATGGGAGGCCTCGACAGCGGGCCCGGGCCCTACGACCTGCTGCTCGCGGGGCTGGGCGCCTGCACGTCGATGACGATCAGGCTTTATGCCGAGCTCAAGAAGCTGCCGCTGGCGCGCGTGGCGGTGCGACTCACGCACGACAAGATCTACGCCAAGGACTGCGAGAACTGCGAGACGGTGGAGGGCATGGTCGACCGCATCGACCGCACCATCACGCTCGAAGGCCCGCTCGACGCCGCGCAGCGGGCGCGGCTGATGGAGATCGCCGACAAGTGTCCGGTGCACCGGACGCTGAAATCGGAGATCGATATCCGGACAGTCGAGCGACCACCCGCGTCCTGAGAGCGTGGCGGCTGGCTATGACGGGCACGGACCAGAATCGCACCGATCACCTGCCCGTCTGGCTCGCCACGTGTCCGGCGGCGGCGGTTGGCGTCGTCTCGCTGCCACACCGCTACCCGCGCCGCTTACTTATCCCGGCCGGGCTTGGCGGGCCTCGGCGCTCTGGGAGCCTTTGGCGCCCGGGGCGTTTTGGCCGGCTTCACCTTGTCCGGCGCCTGTCCCTGCGTTTCCTGCGCCGCTCTTTCCGCCGTCTTGGCGCGCAAATCGTCTTCGACCAAGGCGCGCAACTCGGCGGTGACCTCCGGCTTGACGCCGAACCAGAGCTGGAAGCCGCGCACCGCCTGGTGCAGCAGCATGCCGAGGCCGTCGGCCGTGCGCAGGCCGCGCTCGCGCGCACCGGCCAAGAGCTTGGTCACCAGCGGATCGTAAACCAGGTCCACCACCACCAGCGACGCCGGGCAGCGCAGATTGATCTCGAGCGGCGGCTGGCCGACCATGCCGAGCGTGGTGGTGTTGACGAGCAGCCCGGCGCCGCCGAGCAGGCCGGTGATCTCGTCCCACTTCGCCGCCTTCACGCGCGCGCCGAATTTCTTCTGCAGCACTTGCGCCCGTTCGAAAGTGCGGTTGACGACGTAGACGCGCCGCACCTCGCGCAACAGCAGCGCGAAGATCACGGCGCGGGCGCCGCCGCCGGCCCCCAGCACCACCGCGCTTTCGAGCCCACGGTCCCAGCCCGGCGTCGTGTTGTCGAGATTGGCGAGGAATCCTTCGACGTCGGTGTTGGTGGAACGCAGCGTGCCGTCGTCGTACCACAACGTATTGGCGGCGCCGACCGCGCGCGCGCGTTCGTCCGGCGCGCTCAAGGCGAGCGCACCCTCCTTGTGCGGCACCGTGACGTTGGCGCCGACATAGCCGCGCTCGCGCAGGCCCTTCACGAAGTCGGCGAGGTGTTCCGGGGCGACCTCCTCGCGCCGGTATTCGGCATCGAGGTTGTGCTGCTTGATCCAGTAATTGTGGATCATCGGCGAGCGCGAATGGCCCGCCGGCCAGCCGATGACGCACGCCGCCTTGCGCCCGTCGCTCATTGTTCGGCCGCCACCGTGTTGCGCAACACGCCGATCTCCGGGCACTCGATCTCGATGGTGTCGCCGGGTTTGAGCCAGGTCGGCGTCTCGCTCTTCTTGAGCTTCACCGGCGTGCCGGAGACGATGATGTCGCCGGGCTTCAGCGTCATGAAGGTCGAGACATAGGCGATCAGGTCGGCGAAAGACTTGATCATGTTGCCGGTGTTGTCGTCCTGCGTCACCTCGCCGTTGATCTTGACGGTGAGACGCAGCGGCTTCGTCAGATCGACTTCGTCGCTGGTGACGATCCAGGGGCCGATGCTGCCGGTCGCGTCCCAGTTCTTGCCCTGCGTCACGTTGAATTTGCCGTGGCGGATCCAGTCGCGGATGGTGCCTTCGTTGCACAGCGTGACACCGGCGACGTGATCGAGCGCCTGTTCGCGCGCGATGCGCCGGCCGGCGCGGCCGATCACCAGCGCGATCTCGCCTTCATAGTCGAGCTGCTCGGACTCGTGCGGCCGCACGATCGCCTGTTGATGGCCGACCAGCGAATTGGGCGCGCGGTAGAACATGCTCGGATATTTCGGCACTTCCTGGTCGCCGTAGTCGGCGTTGCGGTTGGCGTAGTTGATGCCGATGCAGAGGATCTTTTCCGGCGCCGACAGCGGCGGCAGCCACTCCACGTCGCGGAACGGATAGTCCGCCCGCACGCCCTGGGCCGCCGCCCGCGCTTTGTCCAAGCCGCCGTCTTCGCGCAGCAGATCGAGCGCGGTCTCGTAGCGCGGACCGAGACGCAGCTTGAGATCGATGACGCCCTCGCCCGCCACGACGCCGAAGCTCTCTCGGCCACGCACCCTGTAACTTGCCAATTTCATCGGTATGTCCAGAGTTGGAGCCCGCGCACGGGCAGCTTGGAGTCGCCGGCGCTTTGGCGATATGCTTATCAGGCGGCGGCGCCCGCTGCATCTAGTCCGCACCGCCGGGCCCGTCAACGCCGGGGGAAGAATGCCTCACATCATTGCCGAGTATTCCGCCAACCTTGAGGACAGCCTCGACGTGCAGGGCCTTGTGGATGACCTGCACCAGGCCGCCATCGACAGCCAGGTTGCGGAACTCCCCGGCATCCGCAGCCGGGCCGAACGGCGCGACCGTTTCCGCGTCGCCGACGGCAACCCGGCCAACGGTTTTGTCCACATCGTGGCGCGGCTGCGGGTCGGGCGCACGCTGGAGCAGCGCGAGAGGCTCGGCAAGCTGCTGTTCGCCGCCGCCGACAAGCGGCTCGCGGCCGTCTATGCCCGCCATCCGATCGGGCTGACGATCGAGATCCACGAGATCGACCACCTGACTTTCCGCCGCAATACCCTGCGCGAGCGCGCACAAGGCGCCGCCTGAGGACATCATGCCGATCCGACCACCCAATCTCACGCCGCCGTTCAATGTCGTGCGCGCCAGCCACGTCGAATTCGGCGTGCGCGACATCGCCAAGTCGCGCGCCTTCTACGTCGACTGCCTCGGCTACATCGTCAGCGACGCCCACAAGGGCGCGCTCTATCTGCGCGCGGTCGAAGAGCGCAACCACCACTCCATCGTGCTGAACGTAGCTGACGCGCCGCGCGCGCACGCCATCGGCTTCAAGCTCGCCAGCGAAGAGGACCTCGACCGCGCCGCCTTCTACTTCGCGCGCAAGGGGCTGCCGACCGCGTTTCCGGAAGTGCCCTATCAGGGCCGCACGCTGCGCACCGTCGATCCGCTCGGCATGCCGCTCGATTTCTACGTGCGCATGGATCAGAGCGAGTGCATGATCCGCAACTACGCAGCGTACCGCGGCGCCCGCATCCAGCGCATCGACCACATCAACTGCTTCACGCCGGACGTGCAGGCGTCGTACGATTTCTACAGCGACATCGGCTTCCGGCTGACTGAATACACCGAGACCGACGACCCCGACCCGATGCTCTGGGCGGTGTGGATGCACCGCAAGGGCAACGTGCACGATCTCGCCTTCACCAACGGCGCCGGGCCGCGCCTGCATCATATCGGCGTTTGGACGGCGACCTCGCTCGATATCCTGCACATCTGCGACGTGATGGCCTCGTCCGGCTTCCTGCCCAACATGGAGCGCGGGCCGGGCCGGCACGGCATCTCCAACGCCTTCTTTCTCTATATCCGTGATCCGGACGGCCACCGCGTCGAACTGTTCACGTCCGACTACCTCACCGTCGATCCCGACCTGAAACCGCTGCGCTGGTCGCTGCGCGACCCGCAACGGCAGACGCTGTGGGGCCATCCGGCGCCGAAGTCGTGGTTCGAGGAAGGCTCAAACTTCGTCGGCGTCGACTTGCGCGCGCCCGCGCTGGCGGCGCAGCCGATCGTGGCAAGGTGAATTCTCCCTCTCCCCGCTTGCGGGGAGAGGGTCGGGGTGAGGGGGCGTCGCCAATGCGTGGGAGCAAATTGAACAGGACAAGTCTCGCCAGACGCCTACGGCACGATTCTACGAAGCCCGAACAACGTATGTGGAAACATCTCAGGTCCCGTGGACTCGATGGCTACAAATTTGTTCGACAAGAGCCAGTCGGCCCATACGTTGTGGACTTTCTTTGCCGCGAAATGCGTCTCGTGCTTGAAATCGACGGCGGTCAGCACGCCACCGACAAACGAGATGCAGTGCGTGATGAGTGGTTGACACGGCACAAATACAAAATATTGAGATTTTGGAACAATGAAGTCGAACAGAATATTGAGGGTGTTTTGGAAACTATTCTAGCCGAGCTTAATGCCGAAAGGGGGGGGGGGGGGGGGGGGCCCGCCCGGGGGCCGGCGGGCCGGCCCGCCCCGCCGGCGCGCGC
>CAYJPU010000080.1:0-7499 GCA_964372105.1 uncultured Undibacter sp. | reverse complement strand
TGTTAAAATTTTCTCGCCGAGTTTACTCCCCACCGCCCCCCCCCCCGGGCCTGGGCGTTTTGGGCGGACCGACCTCTCCCCGCAAGCGGGGAGAGGTAAGATGATGAAATCCATCTTCATCGACTGCAACGATCAACTCGCGCCGGTGTGGGCCAAGGTCATCCGCCCGGACGATCCGGCGATCTTCCTCAACCGCACCGACCGTGTGAGCGACGACCTGCCGCAGGTGCTGGCCGGCTACGCGATCGCGCTCGACGACCACTCCTATATGCCGACCAATCTGGTGGCGCAGTGCCCTGCCCTCAAGCACATCGTGTTCCTCGGCACGGGTGCTGCGAGCTACATGAACATCGCGGAGCTGGCTAACCGGGGCGTCACCGTGCACACCATCAAAGGCTATGGCGACACCGCGGTGGCCGAGCACACCATCGCCCTGATGTTCGCCGCCGCGCGCGACGTGGCGCGCATGGACCGCGACGTGCGGAGCGGCCTGTGGACGCCGCAGGAGGGCATGCAACTGCTCGGCAAGACGCTGGGCGTGATCGGGTTAGGGGGCATCGGTGCGGAGGTGGCGCGCATCGGCAAAGGCGTCGGCATGGAGGTAATCGCCTATAACCGCTCGCCGCGCCCGGACGCCGGCGTGCGCCAGGTCGATATCGACACGCTGCTGGCGACGTCGGACGTGGTGTCGCTCAATTTACTGCTCAGCGACGAGACCCGTGGCTTCCTCAACAAGGAGCGCATCGCCCGCATGAAGCCGGGCGCGCTGCTCATCAACACCGCGCGCGGCGCGCTGGTCGACGAGGCGGCGCTGATCGCCGCGCTCAAAGACGGCCCGATCCGCCATGCCGGCCTCGACGTTTTCCACACCGAACCGTTGAAGCCCGATCACCCGCTGGCGCAACTGCCCAACGTGACGCTGACGGCGCACGCCGCCTTCCGCACCCTGGAGGCGTCGATGACGCTGCTGCGGCGGGCCATCGATATTGTGAAAAACCTCACCTAGCCGTTCCGGGGCGCTCGCGTCCCGGAATGACAGTGTGGGTGCATTGCTTCGCCCGGCATTCCCCGCCACAATAAGCGATAAGAAAAAAGACGATGCGGGGGAAACGACGTGAAGCCGGCGCCATTCGCCTATCACAAGGCGCGCTCGCTGGAGGACGCGGCGGCGCTGCTGGGGCAGCACCCGGACGCGCGCCTCCTGGCCGGCGGCCAGAGCCTGATCGCCACGCTCAACATGCGGCTGTCGTCGCCGTCGCTGCTGATCGACATCAACGGCATCGGCGGCCTCGACCGCATCGCGCTCAAGGACGGCATGGTCGAGATCGGCGCGCTGGTGCGCCACGCCCAGGCCGAACGCTCCGACGTCATCGCCAAGCACGCGCCGCTGATCGCGCTCGCGGTGCCGCACATCGCGCATCCCGCCATCCGCAACCGTGGCACGCTCGGCGGCTCGATCGCCTTCGCCGATCCGGCGGCGGAACTGCCGGCCTGCCTGCTGGCGCTCGGCGGCGACGTCGACGTGGCCGGTCCAAATGGCAAACGCACCATCAAGGCCGATGACTTCTTCAAGGGTCTGTTCGAGACCGCGCTCGCGCCGCAAGAGATTTTGACCGCGATCCGCCTGCCGGCGGCCAAGCCCGACACGCGCGTCGGCTTCGCCGAACTGGCGCGGCGGCATGGCGACTACGCCATCGTCGGCCTCGCCGCGAGCGCCAGCGCCAGCGGCAAGAAGCTCGCCGGCGTGCGGCTGGCTTATTTCGGCGTCGGCGCCACGCCGGTGCGCGTGCGCAAGGCGGAAGACGCGCTGATGAACGGCACGGTCGACGACGCCGTCGCCGCGCTCGATCTGGCGCCGGAGGACGACGTGCAGGCGACCGCCGCCACCAAGAGACATCTCGCCGGCGTGTTGCTGCGCCGCGTGGCGCAGCAGATGATGGAGGCCCGGCCGTGAGCGAACTCATCATGGACATCACCCTCACCGTCAACGGCGAGCCGGTCAGCGAGCGGGTCGACGCCCGCACCACGCTGGTCGATTTCCTGCGCGACGGTCTGGCGCTGACCGGCAGCCATGTCGGCTGCGAGCACGGCGTCTGCGGCGCCTGCACCGTGCGGGTCAACGGCGAGATCGTGCGCGGCTGCCTGATGCTGGCGGTGCAGTGCGACGGCGCCACGGTGGAAACCATCGAAGGCCTGTCGGACTCCGGCGAGGTCGCCGATTTGCAGGCCGCGTTCGAGCAGCGCAACGCCTTGCAGTGCGGCTTTTGCACGCCGGGCATGGTGACGGCGGCGCAGGAACTGCTCAAGCGTGCAGAGAACAATAAAAGCGCGCCGAGCCGCGACCAGATCCGCGAGCATCTGTCCGGCAACTACTGCCGCTGCACCGGCTATCACGCCATCGTCGACGCCGTCGAAGCGGTCGCCAAGGCCCGCGCGGGAGAGAAGGCATGAGGGCGCGACAAACGCAGGCGCGCTCCCTCCCCCTGCAAGGGGGGGGGGGGGGGGGGGGGCTTTTTTCCCCGCTGCCCCAATTGCCCCCCACCCGCCCGCTCGACGGGCGACCTCCCCCTTGCAGGGGGAGGTAAAGGAAGAAAGTGCGGGAGCTGCGAAATGAAAATCGTCGACGACTCGCCGCCCGTCCTCACCGCGCTCGACCGGCCGAACTCCTATATCGGCCGCTCGGTGCCGCGGCCCAACCTGCAACGGCTGACGCAAGGCCGCGGCCAATATGTCAGCGACATAGCGCTGCCGCGCATGGCGCATGTCGCCTTCGTGCGCTCGCCGCACGCCCATGCCCGCATCGTCGCCATCGCCACCGAGGCCGCCAAGAAAGCGCCGGGCGTGGTCGCGGTCGTCACCGGCGCCGAGCTCGCCAAAGTGATGACGCCGTGGGTCGGCGTGCTCACGCATCTCAAAGGGCTGAAGTCGGCGCCGCAATCGCCGATCGCGGTCGAGCGCGCCTGCTGGCAGGGCGAGGCGGTCTGCGCCGTGGTCGCGCGCACGCGCGCGCTGGCCGAGGACGCCGTCGAACTGGTCGACGTCACCTATGAGGAACTGCCCGCCGTCGTCGATCCGGAAACCGCGCTCGATGCCGGCACGCCGCTGATCCACGCCAGCCTCGGCGACAATTTGTGCTTCGAGCGCAAGCTCGATGTCGGCACCGTCGACAAGGCCTTCGCCGAATCCGACGCGGTGGTGGAAGCCACTTTCGTCTGCGGCCGCCACACCGGCGTCACCAACGAGCCGCGCGCGGTGGTGGCCGACTGGAACGCCGGCGAACAGCGCATGACCGTCTATCACGGCACGCAGGCGCCGCACATGATGCAGGACCTGTTCGCCAAACATCTCGGCCTCTCGCACAGCCAGGTGCGCGTGCTGACCAAGGACGTCGGCGGCTCGTTCGGCATCAAGGTGCACACTTACGCTGACGAGATGGCGACGGTGGCGCTGTCGAAGCTGCTCAGGCGGCCGGTGAAGTTCGTCGCCGACCGTATCGAAAGCTTCGTCACCGACATCCACGCCCGCGACCACCGCATCAAGGCCAGGATCGGCGTCAACAAGGACGGCACCATCACCGCCTTCGAGATCGACGACTTGACCGGCATCGGGCCCTACTCGGTCTACCCGCGCACCAGCGGCATCGAGGCCAATCAGGTGGTGAACCTGGTGGGCGGGCCGTACAACTGCCCGAACTACCGCGCCCAGGCGCGCGTGGTGTTCACCAACAAGAACGTCATGAGCCAGTACCGCGCGGTCGGCCATCCGGTCGCGGTCGCGGTGACGGAAGGCCTGGTCGATCTCGCCGCCGCCAAGATCGGCATGGACCCGCTCGAGCTGCGCCGCCGTAACCTGTTCGCCGACGACGCCTATCCGACGCAATCCGCATCAGGACTTAAGTTCGAATCGCTGTCGCACCACGAGGCGCTCGCGCATCTCGACTCGATGATGAACTACGCCGGCTTGCGCGCCGAGCAGAAGAAGCTGCGCGACAAAGGCATCTATCGCGGCATCGGCTTCGCCAGCTTCATCGAAGTGACCAATCCATCGGCCGCGTTCTACGGCGTCGGTGGCGCGCGCATCACCTCGCAGGACGGCGCCACCGTGAAGCTCGACGCGCAGGGCGCGATCGTCATCCAGTCCGGCATCACCGAACAGGGCCAGGGCGCGGAAGCCGTGCTGGCGCAATGTGTGGCGTCGTCGTTCGGCGTGTCGATGGACAAAGTGCGCGTCATCACCGGCGACACCGACAACACGCCCTATGGCGGCGGCACCTGGGCCTCGCGCGCCGCCGGCATCGGCGGCGAAGCGGCCTGGCAGGCCGGCAAGGCGCTGCGCGAGAACGTGCTGGTCGTCGCCGGCGCGATGCTGCAGGCCAAGCCAGACGACCTCGACATCCGCAATGGTGTCGTGGTCGACAAGGCCACGGGCAACGAGCGCCTGCCGCTCGACGAACTGGCGCGCGTCGCATACTTCCGGCCCGACACGCTGCCGGCCGGCGTTCAGGCCGAGCTGATGGTGACGCGCCATTACGTGCCGCGCGGCTGGCCCTTCGCCTTCACCAACGGCATCCAGGCGAGCTATCTCGAGGTCGACACCGACACCGGCTTCGTCAAGCTGCTGAAGCACTGGTGCGTCGAGGATTGCGGCACCATCATCAACCCGCAACTGGTCGACGAGCAGATCCGCGGCGGCGTGGTGCAGGGCATCGGCGCGGCGCTGTTCGAGCAGTGCCTCTATGACGAGCGCGGCCAGATGCTCAACGGCAACATGGCGGACTACCTGGTGCCGATGGCGGTCGAGATGCCGGACATCGACTGCGGCCACGTGGTCTCGCCCACCGCCGACTCGGAACTCGGCGCCAAAGGCGCGGGCGAAGCCGGTACCGCCGGCGCGCCGGCCTCGGTGATGAACGCCATCAACGACGCGCTGCGCCCGCTCGGCGCGCAGCCGCTCACCGACATGCCCTTCACGCCGGACAAGATTTTAAGGGCGCTCGGCAAGGTGTGACATAGGATCGCCTCCGGCACGGTCGTCGAGTGGCTGGCATCATGGCGCCCAACTCATCAATTCTCCGCCGCACCGAGCTCTTCGGAAAGCTCGACGCTGACGCACTCGGCGACGTCCTGCGCTATGGACGGACACGGCGCATCCCGCGCGGCAGGGTAATTTTTCACCGAGGCGACATGGCGACGGCTTGCCACCTGCTGCTGTCGGGCCGTGTCCGGATCGATCATTCTGACGGCGGCGACAATGTGGTGATCCGCTATGTTGGCTCTGGCCAGATTTTCGGCGCGCTCGCCCTGTTCCATGGCGGCCGCTACCCGGCCGATGCGACCGCGGTCAAGGATTGCGTCGAAATGCAATGGTCGTCTTCCGCCATTGAGGAATTGATGCAGCGATACCCGCGCATCGCTCTGAACGCGCTTGCCATTGTCGGCCATCGCCTCGACGAACTGCAAAATCGCATCCGCGAATTGACCACGCAGACAGTCGATCGGCGCATCGCCCATGCGTTGCTGAGGCTGGCGCACCAGGCAGGACGCCGGGTCGAGCGCGGCATCGAGATCGATTTTCCGTTGTCGCGCAGGGACCTTGCCGCGATGACCGGAACCGCACACACGACGGTCAGCCGCATCCTCAGCGCCTGGGAGGCGCAAGGCATCGTCACAAGCGGCCGAAGGCGGATCATCGTCTGCGACATGCCCAAGCTCGAAGCGCTCGCCGCAGGCAGCGCTCGGCACTGATTTAAAAGGAAAAATTCGTCCGGAACGTTGCTCGCCGGCAATCTCGGGGGGCGGCAGGTCCCTATTTTGATGGGAGCAACCCGAACACGACCTCAACCGGTCAAAGGAGAAAATTGATCATGTCTATCAGCAAAACGCTGACATCGGCTGCGCTCGCACTTGGCTTGGCGTTCGGCACGATGGGCGTCGTCGTCGCGGCCGAACCGCATAGCCACGGCGCGGTGGTTCAGATGAAGCTCGACAACGGCAAGAAGTGGCAGACGGACGAGGCCCTGCGGCTCGGCATGGGCGAAATCCGGCAGGCCATAGCGAATTCGCTACAGCCGATCCACGACAACAAATTCACGCCCGCCAAATATGATGCCTTGGCGGCGAACCTTCAGAAACAGGTCGACTACATCGTCGCAAATTGCAAGTTGCCCGAGGCGGCCGACGAGCAGCTGCACGTCGTGCTGGAACAGGTCATCGACGGCATCGCCGAGATGAAGGCGCCCGGCCAGAAACAGCAGGGCGCGATCAAGATCGTCAAAGCGCTCGACACCTACGGCCAGTACTTCAACCATGCGGGCTGGCAGCCGCTTGCGCACTGAGTATACATAAGCCCGTAAGGGGGGCGCCGCCGCTTACCGACATGCCGTTCACGCCGGACAAGATTTTGCGGGCGTTGGGCAAGGCGTAAAAGGCCGGAGACGCTCCCTCTTTTCCGTCATTCCGGGGCGCGACCGAAGGTCGCGAACCCGGAATCCATAACCCCGATGCTGCGGAGTATGGATTCCGGGACGCTCGCGTTCCGCGAGCGTCCCGGAATGACAGCGGCGTTGCCGCTTGATGTGACACCACCCTCCGTCGCAATATCCGCCGGCGCGAAGAAGCAAGAAACGCGAAAAGGAAACGCTTCATGAACATCAAAGTCGGCAAGCAGGCCATTGAAGAAGCCTCCAAGAAGCTCTCGAACTGGGGCCGCTGGGGCAAGGACGACCACATCGGCACGCTCAACCACATCACGCCCGAGGACATTGTCCGGGCCGCGAGCCTGATCCGCACCGGCAAGACCTTCGCGCTCGGCATCCCGCTCGACCGCAGCGGCCCGCAGACCGGGCTGTTCGGCGGCCGTTTCAACCCCATCCACCAGATGCTCGCCACCGGCACCGACGCCATCGCCGGCCAGCAGGACTGGAACAAGATCCGCTACGCCGACGACACGCTGATGCTGTGCGTCCAGGGCGCCACCCACTGGGACGCGCTCGGCCACGTCTTCTACGAGGACAAGGCCTACAACGGCCACGACGCCAAGCTGATCGACTCGCGCGGCCTCTCGGTGCTCGGCATCGAGCACTCCAGGAACAAGATGATCGGCCGCGGCGTGCTGCTCGACATCGCGCGTTTTCGCGGGGTGAAATGGATGAAGGACGGCGAGAGCATCTCCAACGATGAGCTCGACAAGTGCGCGAAGGACGCCAACGTCGAAATCCGCAAGGGCGATTTCGTCATCGTGCGCACCGGCCAGATGGAGCGCTGCCTCGCGGAAGGCGAATGGGGCGGCTATGCCGGCGGCGACGCGCCCGGCGTCAAGTTCGAGAACTGCTACTGGTGCCAGGACAAGCAGATCGCCGCGATCTGCACCGACACCTGGGGCGTCGAGGTGCGGCCGAACGAGACCACCGAAGCCAACCAGCCGTGGCACTGGGTCGTGATCCCGGCCATGGGCCTGTGCATGGGCGAGATCTTCTATCTCAAGGAACTGGCCGAGGATTG
>CAYJPU010000079.1:0-13581 GCA_964372105.1 uncultured Undibacter sp. | reverse complement strand
GCGTCGAACATTGCCTTCAACGCCTCGACGTCATGGCGGCGCGAGAAGGCGACGAAGGTCTCTGTCGGCGATGCCCGGTGCGCGAGGTAACCTTTCAGCATGCGTTCGACGGTGCGGGCCACGTCCTGCGCCTTCACGTCGCGGTAGAGGTCGCGGCCGATCGCGGCGTCCGGCCCGAAGCCGCCGCCGACGGTGACGTGATAGCCCTCGACCTGCTCCTCACCCTCTTCCACCTTGCAGGCGATAAGACCGATGTCGCCGATGTAGTGCTGGGCGCAGGAATGATGGCAGCCGGTGAGATGGATGTTGACCGGCTGGTCGACCACGACGCGTTCTTCGCACCACCGCGCGATCTCGTCGACGTGGCCCTTGGTGTCGGTGGCGGCGAAGCGGCAGCCGACGCTGCCGGTGCAGGCAACGAGCCCGGCGCGGATCGACGTCGCCTTGGTGGTGAGGCCGAGCGCATCGATCGCGGCTTCCGCCGCTGCGATCTTGCCGTCGGCGACGCCCGAGATCAGCAAATTCTGCCAGACGGTGAGCCGGATATCGCCGTCGCCGAAATCCTGCGCCACTTTGGCAAGGCCACGCATCTGCGCGATCGTGAGCCGCCCGACCGGCAGCACCACGCCGATCCAGTTCAGGCCGGCCTGCTTCTGCGCATGAACGCCGATATGGCAGGAGCGGTCGAAGTCCGGGCGCCGACGGATCGCCTCGGCCGGCACCTTGGTGAGCGCGCGGCCGAGCTTTTCCTCGACATGTGCGACGTATTTCGCCAGGCCCCAGGCATCGAGCACGTATTTGAGCCGCGCCTTGTTGCGGTCGGTACGGTTGCCGTGCTCGATGAACACGCGCACGACCGCATCGGCGACCTGCGTCGCCTCCTCCGGCCGCACGATGACGCCGGTGTCCTTGGCGAAGTCCTTGTGCCCGGTGATGCCGCCGAGCATCAGCCTGAACCAGACACCGGCCTCCGCGCCGAAACCGTCGACCACTTCCACGGCCTGAAAGCCGATGTCGTTGGTGTCCTCCAGCACCGGAATGCGGCCGGCGCCGTCGAAGCCGACATTGAACTTGCGCGGCAGGCCGTACAGCGCGCGCTCGTTGAGAATGTGGAAGTGCCATTCGCGCGCGTAAGGCCGGGTGTCGAGCAGTTCTTGGCGGTCGATGCCGGCGGTCGGCGTGCCGGTGACGTTGCGGATATTGTCGGCGCCGGTGCCGCGCGAGCCCAAGCCGATATCCAAAAGGCCGTCGAGGACGGCGACGGCGTCTTTCGGCGCGATCTCGCGGATCTGCAGATTGGCGCGCGTCGTCACGTGCGCATAGGGACCGGCATAACGCTCGGTCAGATCGGCCAGCCCGGCAAACTGCCAATGCTTGAGCACGCCGTTCGGGATGCGCAGCCGGCACATATACGAGGTCTGCGCCGGCGCCACATAGAACAGGCCGTAGTAGCGCCAGCGAAAGTTGTCCGCCGGCTTCGGCGCTTCGTTCTTTCTCGCCTGCTCCTTCAAGCGCCCGTAGGCGTCGAAGGGATGCAGTTCGCGCTTGAACTTCTCCTGATCGGACAGCGCGCCGCCTTCCGCCAGCACGCGGTCCTGCGCCTTGACGTGGATGGCGTCGGGGCCGCTCGGCTCGCCCGCCCCGCCGCCGGCCGGCGCCTTGCCGCGCGCGTTGCGCGCCGCCGCAAGGCCGGAAGCGAAGCCTTCGAGGTAGCGTTTCTGGTCGGGGCTGAAATCGCTCGACATGGCGTCACGCCGCGATTTTTTGGGACGAGGGCCGCTCGGCCAGCGCGCGGCCGAACACGATATCGTCGCGGAACGCCTCGATCGGCGCGCCGGTCTTGATCAGCTCCTGATACCAGAGGCCGTCGGCGGCATCGCCGAACAGCACGGCGCCGGCGAGCTTGCCATCGGCGATCACCAGCTTCTTGTAGGTGCCGAGGCCCGCGTCGGAATAAACGATCTGCTCGGTGCCGGGCGCGCCCATGAAGTCGCCGGCGGAAAAGACGTTGACGCCGGACACCTTGAGATTGGTCGCCAGCACGCTGCCGGCATAACGCGCGCCGCCGCCGGCAAAGTGATCGGCAAGCACGCGCGCCTGTTCGTAAGCCGGCTCGACCAGGCCGTAGCAGACGCCGCGGTGTTCGGCGCATTCGCCGATGGCGAAGATGTCCGGCTTGCTGGTGCGCAGACGGTCGTCGACCACGATGCCGCGGCCGACGTCGAGATCGGCGGTGCGCGCCATTTGCGTATTGGGACGGATGCCGGCCGCGACCACCACCAGGTCGGCTTCGATCTCGGCGCCGCCCGCCAGGACCACCGCCTCCGCCTGCTTGCGGCCGCGGATCGCCACGGTCTCGGCGTTCAAGTGCACGGCGATGCCACGCGCTTCCACCGCCTGCTTGAGCATCGCCGAGGCGCGCGCGTCCAACTGGCGTTCCATCAGCCGGTCCATCAGATGCACGACCGACACCTGCGCGCCGGCCTTGGCGAGCCCGTAAGCCGCCTCCAGACCGAGCAAGCCACCGCCGATCACCGCCACGCGGGCGTTGTTGGCCGCCGCCGCTTCGATGGCCGCGACGTCACTTAAGTCGCGGAAGGTCAGCACGCCGGGCAGGTCCATGCCCGGGACCGCCGGACGGATCGGACTCGAACCGGTCGCCAGCACCAGTCTGGCGAAAGGCAAGGTCGCGCCGTTCGCGAGCCGCACGCGCCGGATCGCCGGGTCGACGGCGGTCGCGGTGTGGCCGTACAGCAGCGTGACGCCGCGGTCGCGCCACCACGGCGCCGACTTTAACTCGATGTCGCTGTGCGTGACCTCGCGCGCCAGCACCGACGACAGCAGCACGCGATTGTAAGCGAGCCGCGGCTCCTCGCCGATCACGGCGATGGCGTAGCGGCCGAGCGCGCGCGTGACGAGCTCCTCGACCAGCCGCATGGCGGCCATCCCGTTGCCGACGATGACGAGCGGTTCGCTCATATTATGCGGCCTCGACGAAGCGGTTGCGCTCGTACAAGAATTCGAGCACGCGCTGGCGGCAGGCGAGATAACTGGCGTTGGTCGCCAGTTCCAGCCGCTTGCGCGGCCGCGCGATCGGCACGTCGAGAATCTCGCCGATCTGCGCCGACGGCCCGTTGGTCATCATGACGATGCGGTCCGACAGCAGCACGGCTTCGTCGACGTCGTGGGTGATCATCATCACGGTGTTGCCGAGCTTCTGGTGCAGGCCCATCACCGTGTCCTGCAAATGCGCGCGGGTCAGCGCGTCGAGCGCGCCGAACGGCTCGTCGAGCAGCAGCACCTTCGGCTCCATCGACAGCGCGCGGGCGATGCCGACGCGCTGCTTCATGCCGCCGGAGATTTCTGACGGCCGCTTGTCCTTGGCGTGCGTCATCTGCACCAGATTGAGATTGTGCAGCGTCCACTCGTCGCGCTCGGCCCGCGACTTTACCCGGCCGAACACCTTGTCGACCGCCAGCCGCACGTTGTCGTAGACCGTCAGCCACGGCAGCAGGCTGTGGTTCTGGAACACGACGGCGCGGTCCGGCCCCGGCTCGTTGACCTCGTGACCCTCCAGAATAACTCCGCCGACCGTCGCCGGTGTCAGCCCGGCAACGATATTGAGCAAGGTCGACTTGCCGCAGCCGGAATGGCCGATGATCGAGACGTATTCGCCCTTCTCGATGTCGAGCGTGATTTCCTTCAACACGCAGGTCTCAGAGCTGCCGCGGGTGAAGGTCTTGTCGACGTGATCGATCTTGCAATAGGGGATCATGGACATGCTCCTCAATTGGCCCAAATCAGTTCGCTGAAGTGCCGCGGGTGACGATGGAGGCGAGGCCGGCGACGATGCGGTCGAGCAGGAAGCCGACAATGCCGATGTAGGCGAGCGCGATGAAAATGTCGGGCAGCCGCGAGGAATTCCACGCATCCCAGATGAAGAAGCCGATGCCGACGCCGCCGGTGAGCATTTCCGCGGCGACAATGGCGAGCCAGGACAGACCGATGCCGATGCGCAAGCCCGTGAAGATGTAGGGCGCCGCCGACGGAATCATGATCTTCCAGAAGAACTCGAGATGGTTGAGCCGCAGCACCGCGGCGACGTTACGGTAGTCCTGCGGAATGTTGCGGATACCGACCGCGGTATTGATGATGATCGGCCAGACCGAAGTGATAAAGATGACGAAGATCGCCGATGGCTGGCTGTCGCGGAACGCGGCCAGCGAAATCGGCAGCCAGGCCAGCGGCGAGATCGTGCGCAGCACCTGGAAGATCGGATCGAGGCCGCGCATCGCCCACACCGATTGGCCGATCAGCGTGCCGAGTGCGATGCCGAACAGCGCCGCCAGGCCGTAGCCGATGGCGACGCGCTGCAACGAGATCAGAACGCGCCAGCCGAGGCCGATGTCCTGCGGCCCCGCGACAAAGAACGGATCGACAATCAGGTCGTAGGCCTCGGTCCAAATCTTGGACGGCGTCGGCAGCGTCGCGCCCGGGCGCATGCAGAGCAACTGCCACGCGGTCAGCAACAATGCGACCATCACCAGCGGCGGCAGCACCGCAGCGGCGATCTTGCCGAGCGTGGCGCGGATGCGCGTATTCATCGCCGTCTGCTTGCGCGGCAACGGGACGATCTTCGCAACCGCGGACGTGTTCGAGGTTGAGGGTATGCTGGCCGAGATGTCGGATTTGGCCAAGGGCATGTTCATCGCGTAAGTGCTCCGGTTGATCGAGGAGATCGGACCGCCCGCGAACGGGCGGCCCAATGGCGTAAATTTGGCGCTCAGACTTCGACGCGTTTGATCGATAGGCTCTTGAGGTAGGCCGATGGATTTTCCGGGTCGAAGACCTTGCCGTCGAAGAAGGTCTCCTTGCCGCGCGACGAGGTCGCCGGAATATCGGCGGCCGCGACGCCGAGCGATTTCGCGGCTTCGCGCCACAGATCCTCGCGGTTGACCTTGTCGACCATCGCCTTGACGTCGGTGGTCGCTTCGAACTTGCCCCAGCGGATGTCCTCGGTGACGAACCAGGCGTCATGGCTCTTGAACGGATACGACGCGTGGTCTCGCCAGAACTTCATGAACTGCTGGGTGCCCTTCTCGACGCGGCCGTTGCCGTAATTGATGTCGCCCTTGGCGCGGCCGACGATGTCGGCGACCGGCACGTTGAACCATTGCCGCTTGCCGACGATGGCCGACATTTCTTCCTTGTTCTCGGGCTTGTCGCACCATTGCTGGGCCTCAAGCACCGCCATCAGCAGCGCTTTCGCGGCGTTCGGATTCTTGTCGACCCAGGCGGCGCGCATACCAAGCGCCTTTTCCGGATGCTTGAACCAAAGCTCGCCGGTGGTGCAGGCTGTGAAGCCGATGCCCTGGTTGACGAGTTGCTCGTTCCACGGCTCGCCGACGCAGAAGGCGTCCATGTTGCCGACCTTCATGTTCGCCACCATCTGCGGCGGCGGCACGACGATGGTCGACACGTCCTTGTCGGGATCGACGCCACCGGCGGCGATCCAGTAGCGAAGCCACAGATCGTGGGTGCCGCCGGGGAAGGTCATCGCGATCTTCACTTCCTTGCCGGCGGCCTTCTTGGCGGCGAAGGCGGCTTTCAGCGCCGAGGCGTCGGCCGTGACCTTCAGATCCTTGTATTCGTTGGAAACCGAGATCGCCTGGGCGTCGAGATTGAGCCGCGCCAGGATGTACATCGGCGTCGGCACGTTGTTCTGCGTCACCTTGCCGGCCGAGATCAGATAGGGCATCGGCGTCAGGATATGCGCGCCGTCGATGCCGTTTCTCTCGGAGCCGAGCACCATGTTGTCACGGGTTGCGCCCCACGAGGCCTGCTTGGCGACTTCGACGTCGGGCATGCCGTGCTTGGCGAAGATGCCCTTCTCCTTGGCGATCGCCAGCGGCGAGGCGTCCATCAGCGCGATGTAACCGAGGATCGCCTTGGTGACTTCGGGACCGGCCGCCTCGGCGATGTGCACGCCGAAGGGAAATTGCGCATTGACCGCGCCGAGCAGCGCGGCGGTGCCGGCACCCGCTTTCAGGAACGACCGGCGGTTCAATCCGCGGCGGCCTTTGTTTCCCGTGTCGATCGTCATGTCGTCATTCCTCTTTACGTTCGTGGTGATCCCGGTCGCTTGAGCCAATAAAAAAAAGCCGCAGTCCCGTGGCGCTTGAAGCGCGTTCCCCAGGACAGCGGCGTTGCTTGTCGGCCCGTCGTTGGACCCATGGCGCCGTCAATCCGGCGTCAGTCGATCTCTCTTATTCAAGTGTCGTGCCAACAGCGGGCTGTCTTAAATCGTATCGTTTTTTCAATAGCTTAAGAGAAGACGCCGATGGCGGCGCCCGGTGCCGAAGCGCCTTTGACCTGCCCATCCCCGGCGCAGGCTGCGACTTTATTGTGCAGCGCAATAATCAGTGCACGATCGACAGGCGGGGCCGGCTTGCGCGCTTGATGTGCCACGCCGTCAGATGGCCGGCGATGTCGCCAGGCACGAAATCCGGGCCGGCAAAGGCGCCGATGCCGTCCTGCGGCCAGCCGTCATGTGGTACCGGCGCTGCGCCAATTGCGGCGTCATAGAGCTCCGGCCGGAACACGCGCTGCGCGATCGCCAACGCTTCCGCCGACAGCGGCGCCTGCCCCCAGCGCACGAGCTGCGCATAGAGCCAGGCCGCCTGCACCAAATCGGGCCGGCTCGCGCCGGCACCGCCGATCATGATGTAGTTGCTGTTCGTGCGCGTCGTGCCGTCCGGCGCGACCTTCATCGCGCCGGTCAGCGCGCGCACGACGAGATCCGCGCCGACATCGATGCGCTCGCCGACCAGCGGCGCCACCACGTTGTAATTACCGGCGTCCTCGATGAAGGCCGCCGCGCGCGCCAGCGCGCGCAGCAGCGCGGCCAGCGTCTCTGGATGTTCGCTCGCCCACTGCTCGCGCACCGCCAGCACTTTCTCCGTGGCGCGCGCCATGATCTCGCAGCCGAAATGCAGGATATGGCCGACGCCGGATTCCACCGCCACCGAATTCCACGGCGCGCCGACGCAGAAGCAGTCGATGTGGCCGCTGGCGAGGCTCTCCACCATGTAAGGCGGCGGCAGCACCACCAGCCGCACGTCCTCGTCCGGATCGACGCCGCCCGCCGCCATCCAGAAGCGGAGCTGATAGTTGTGGTTGGAGAACGGGAACGTCATGCCGAAATTGAGCGGCTCGAGCCCGCGCACCTTGCGGTCCTCCACCACGCGCGCCAGCGCGCGCGCCGACACTTTCGGATCGGTCAGATCGCCGTCGGCAAAACCGGCCAGCGCCGCGAACAGCCGCGGCGACACGGTGATGGCGTTGCCATTCAGCGCGAAATTAAAGGGCACAACGAGCGGCACCCGCACATGGCCGATGCCGAGGCTCGACGCGATCGGCAGCGGCGACAGCATGTGCGCGGCGTCGAACTGCCCGATGTTCAACTTGTCGCGCACGTTCGACCACGACACTTCGCGCACCAGCTCGACGTCGAGCCCTTCGTCGGCGGCGAAGCCCCGGTCGGCTGCGACCAGCAAGGCGGCGGCGTCGACCAACGGGATATAACCGATCCGGAGCCTGGTCCTGCTCATTTGAACAACTCCGCGGCTGTCAGCACCGATTGCGCGATTTCGACGATCTTCTTGTTCTCGTTCATGGCGGTCTTGCGCAGCAGCGCGTAGGCCTCTTCCTCGGTGATCTGCTTCGCCTTCATCAGCACGCCCTTGGCGCGGTCGATGACCTTGCGCTCTTCCAGCGCGTCTTTGGCGCGGTCGAGCTCGCCTTGCAGGCGCGAGAACGCGTTGAAACGCGAGATGCACAGATCGAGGATGCTGGTGACGCGCTCCTTCTTCAGCCCGTCGACGATGTAGGCCGACACGCCGGCGTCGACGGCGGCCTGGATCGAGGCGGCATCGCTCTGGTCGACGAACATCGCCACCGGCCGCTTCACGGCGCGGCTGACTTGGAACATCTGCTCGAGCATGTCGCGGCTCGGGCTTTCCAGGTCGATCAGGATGACGTCGGGATCGAGCGCGTAGACACGGGCGAGCAGATTGTGCGTGTCGGGAATGCGCTCGACATGCAGGAAGCCGGCCTCGCGCAGGCCGTCGACCAGGATCGCCGCCCGGATCGGGCTTTCATCGACGATGGCGATCTTGAGCGCGGAATCCTTCCGCTCCCCCGGCGGCGGCGCGCCGGGGCCGGACAGATCGGATCCTTTGCGCGTTTCAGCCAAATCGCACTTTCCCGCCGAGGCGAAGCTTGGTGGCGCCAAGTCCTTCGCGGCCAAGTCCTTCACGGCCACTTTCCGAGCTGGTGTCATGCAAGACCCGTGCAAATACCGCAACGTGTCTCCGACCTGGGCTCGGCCAACTAAGTCTCTGATAAATCATAGTATTTCGAACCGCCTCCTTGACCCGTGCCCTTCATCGCGCCGGACAGCGCCGTGTAGGCCTCGGTCCAGGCCGCTTTCATGGGCGGCGTGAAGCCCGGCCCGAGGCCCTGCTCCAGCGTCCACAGCAGCGCGGCGCCGACCGGCTCATCGTGCTTGGCGGTCACGCCATAGGCGACTTCGAGACTTCTTCAACGCAATCGGCCAGAAGCGGACACTGCGACGCAGCGTCGTAATCGCCCGGCTCAGCGCAAGTGCCGCCGATCAAGCCGGCGACTTGCAAATTTCTTCGCCGCTTCTGCACTGGCTAGGTATACGACCACGAGGCCGCCAATGGCCCATATCATTGTCCAGGGCAGCGCTACGAACGCAAACATCTCGCCGAGCGGCGTCACCACCAGCGCGACAGCGACTGCAAGCGCCGCCAGCGAACTTGCCACCAGAGCGGCCTGCGCGCGGCTGGCCCATGCCGGACCGTAGGTGCGGATGACGAAAATCACCAAAATCTGCGTCGCCATCGATTCGATGAACCAAGCGGTTCTAAACTGCTCGGCGTTCGCATGGAACACCTTCAAGAGCACGACGAATGTCGCCAGATCGAACAGCGACGATAGTGCCCCCATGATCAATGTAAAACGTAGGATACCGCTCATGTCCCAGGCGCGCGGGCGCGCGAGATCGCGCCGGTCCACGTTGTCGAACGGAATGCCTATTTCGGAAAAATCGTAGATCAGGTTATTCAGCAAAATCTGCACCGGCAAAAGCGGCAAGAACGGCAGCACCAGCGAGGCAAGCGCCATCGACAGCATGTTGCCGAAATTCGAGCTGGTGCCCATGCGCACATATTTTTGAATGTTGGCGAAGGTGCGCCTGCCCTCTTCGACCCCGTCGGCGATCACGCCGAGATCGGGCGAGAGCAGGATCATGTCGGCGGCGCTGCGGGCGATGTCGGAGGCGCCGTCCACCGACAAGCCCACCTCCGCGGCCCGAATTGCCGGCGCGTCGTTGACGCCATCGCCGAGGAAGCCGACGGTGTGGCCGCGCGCCTGCAACGCGCGGATGATACGAGTCTTTTGATCGGGCGAGATGCGGGCGAACAGGTCGGTCGACTGGACGCGCGCGATCAACGCGGAATCGGTGAGCTTAGCGAGTTCGCCGCCAGTTAAGAGATTGCGCGCGGGAACATTGAGCGTCTCGACCAGGTGGCGCACCACTGCTTCATGATCGCCCGAAATCACCTTCACGCGAACGCCAGCCGCGGCCAGCCGCGTTATTGCGGCGGCAGCGCTCGGCTTGGGTGGGTCAACGAAGACACAAAAGCCAGCGACCACCAGTTCGTGCTCGTCCTCGACCCTGAGCTCGCGCGCATCCGGTGCCATCTCCTTCCATGCAATGGCAAGCAGGCGGTAGCCTTGGGCGGCTTGTTCGTGCTGCCGGCGGTCGAGCCCGGCGCGCGTCGCATCGTCCAGCGGCTTGGCACGGCCCTCGCCGGTATCCACTTGGGTCGCTCGCCCAAGGACCGCCTCGGGCGCGCCCTTTAGGATGAGGATGCGCCGGCCCGCGCGTTCGACCAGCACCGACACGCATCGGCGCTCGAAGTCGAACGGGATCTCGTCGATCTTCCTCCAAGCCCGGAGATCCTTGCCGGCGCAGTGCTTGACGATCGCCTGATCGAGCGGGCTGCGGATGCCGCCGCCAAAAATGCTGTTCACGGCCGCCAGCGTAATGACCTGCTCGCTGTCGCCGCCGTCGACACCGGGATGGCCGGCGAGTGAGATATCGGCTTCCGTCAGAGTGCCGGTCTTATCGGTGCACAGCACGTCCATGGCCCCGAGATCGTGGATCGCGGCCAGACGTTTCACCACCACGCGTTTTTGCGCCATGCGGAGAGCACCGCGCGACAAGGTGACCGTGGTCACCATCGGCAGCAGCTCGGGCGTAAGACCAACCGCAAGCGCCGCGGCAAAGAGGAAGGAACCGAGCAGCGGCCCACCGAAGGCGACGTGCATGAGCAGCACGAAGAGGACCAGAAAGACGGTGAGGCGCAGGATCAGGAGGCTCAGCCGGTGAATGCCGCGCTCGAACGCGCTGGGCGGTTCGGCGCTCGCCAGCGCCGCGGCGATACCGCCGAAACGCGTCGCACGACCGGTCGTGACCACCAACATTGTGGCTTCGCCGTTGACGACGGACGTCCCGGCAAACAATGCATTGAAGGCGTCCGCCGGTTCGACCGCATCGCAATCGCCGGCGCGCTTCTCGACCGGGTACGGCTCGCCGGTCATCAACGCTTCGTTCACGTGGGTGTTGCGGCCTTCCAGCACGATACCGTCGGCGGGCACGAGATCGCCGGCGCACAGTTGGACCACGTCGCCTGGAACTACCTGCTCGACCGGCAAGGAGATCACCGCGCCGTCGCGCAACACATCGGCGTGGACCGCCACCGACCGCTTGAGCGCTTCGGCGGCGCTTTCGGCGCGTTGCTCCTGCACCACGTCGAGCATGATCGACAGGCAAATCACACTGACGATGATGGCGAAGCTGGCGATATCGCCGGTAATGCCGGAGACCGCCGCCGCCACCAGCAGGATCGCCACGAGCGGCTCCGCAAAACGTTTGGCGATCTTGATCAGCAGGCCGCGGCGGCCACTGGTTTCGACCGTGTTCGGCCCGATGCGGGCAAGACGCAGCGCCGCTTCTGCCGAACTTAGACCGCCGCGATCCCCGGCGACTTGCGTCAAAAGCGCGGTTGCCGACGTCCGCCAATAAGTCTCATGTGAACAGCCCGGAGGCTTTGTCGTCGAGAAGACCGACTCCGGCATGCGGCTTCACTGCCTCTTCGCAGCGCTGTAAAAACGAAAGACGATCGCCCAAACGAAAACGAGTTGCAAAGTCGGGTAATCCGCAGCCGGTCACTTAGCTGCTCGCTTTGTTGTATCCTTTCGTGGCGCCCTTCGGGTCGACGGCGACTTCAATCGAGACGTCCGAACCCTCAACGCGTCGTAATATCGCGCATTGGCTTTTCAGCGGTTGCTGCGGGCCTGACGATCAAGTTGTCGATTACCGCACGAACGCCCTTCATCGATTCAGCGGCGACTCGGATTGCCCGCTTTTCCGCGTCTGAATTCACCCTGCCCCATAACTTGACCTGCCCGTGGTGCACGAGAATGTTCAGCCGTGACGCGTCCGCCCAGTGTTCGTTAGAAAGATGCCATCGAAGCGCTTCCCGGATCTGTCTGTCAGAGGGCTCAACTGCCAACTCGGCTGGGACGCTCGCTAACGCTTGAAGGAGGTTGCCGCGACTGACAATGCCGACAACTTGGCCGCTCTCCACGATCGGCACGCGCTTGATCGCATTGCTTTCAAGTAGATTGGCAATTTCGTTGAGCGACGCCTCAGGAGAGGCGGTAATCACATTCGGGGTCATCAGGTCCGCGACCTTTCTGGCCCGCGCCTTTACATACTCGGCCGCAAGGTGTTCCTTGCCGGCATATTCCAAATACCAATATGGGTGCGCTCGCTCGGTTCCTATTTCGGAACGATACACGAGGTCGCCTTCGCTGATCATCCCGACGAGCTTGTTGTCGCGGTCGAGAACCGGCGCGCCGCTGATCCGGCTTTGCACGAATGTCTTCGCGACCTCCACCACGGAGGCTTCTGGCCTCACAGTGATAACCGGGAAAGTCATTACGTCGCGGGCTTTCATCAGTCTCTCCCGTGCGTGAACTTCAATTTTGACGCTTTTCCCAATGGAGTTCGTATGGATACAATCAATTTCCGCGACCCAGCCTTTGATACCGATCAATTCTGGCGGAACCCGCAGCAAATAAGGTGACGGCCTCGACCCTGCTCTGCGTCTCCATCGGACTTGCATGTCCGTGTCCAAAGGACCCAGTGGCGCTATTGATACGGATCAAGAGTCGTCGAACGGCCTGACGGTAACTTTTCAAAATAATACAGGAGGGAATGGCCATGCTCCGATTATCGGGAATATGTGCGGCACTCTCAGTTACATTGGTCCTGACAGGCCCTGTGGCCGCTCAATCCACAGGCGCAATCGAGAACGAGCTTGTCCTGATCACCCCGGTGGCGAAAACGCTCACCGATCCGTCGCTCGCCGCCTTCGCTAAATACGCCAAAGAAAAGTGGAATATCACCGTCAAGACGAGCGCGCTGGCGGCCGGAACGCCGGTCGCCTACGGGCAGATCGTCGAGTGGAAGGGCCGCCCGGGCGCGGACATCTTCTGGGGCGGCGAAAGCGCCCTTTTCGACAAGCTCGCGGAGCAGAAGCTGGTCGTGAAGCTCGACCTGCCGAAGGACGTCCTCGACGCGATACCGGTGAGCATCGGCAAGCCAAAGCCCATTCCGCTCAAGGACCCGAAGGGTTTCTGGGTCGGCACCGTGCTGGAGCCGTACGGGCTGGTGTATCAGCCGAAGGTGCTGCAACGCCTCGGCGTCCCCGTGCCGAAGGACTGGGACGACCTGCTCCATCCCAAGCTCAAGGGCCACGTCGCGCAATGCGCACCGACCCGGTCGAGCAGCAGCCACGCGACCTATGAGGTCATCCTCCAACGCGACGGCGACGCCAAAGGCTGGGAATGGCTGAAGCGCCTCGGCGGCAACACCGGCATCTTCACCGCCCGCAGCCGAGACGTGCCCTCGGTCGTCGCCAAGGGTGAGTTCGCCGCCGGTTTCGCCGTCCCCAGCTACATGGCGTTCGAGGACCGGCTCGCCGGCTTCGACATCAAGTTCGTCGCGCCGAAGACGGCCTGGATCACGCCCGAACCGATCTCGATCCTGGCCGGCGCGCCGCATCCGAAGGCTGCGAAAGCGTTCATCGAGTTCATGCTTTCAGAGCAGGGACAGCGCGTGGCCATGGAGCGCGGCGTCTTCCCGATCACGCCCAAGTATCGCGTCCAGGGCGCTCCGGGGTCACAGGCCGAAATGGCTGTTGAATTCACCGGCGGTCTGCGCTCCTATTTCGATCAAGACGTCACGAACATCTACGACGACGACGTGGCGCAGAAGCGATACGAGCAGGTCAACTCGCAATTCCGCAAGGAAGTCGAGGCGGCCTGGGACGAACTCAAGAAGAAGTACTGACAAGAAGTACTGACAGGAAGTACTGACCCGCCTTATCCGTCCGGAGCCCTGCCCCGATGCGCATCGACATC
>CAYJPU010000078.1:0-13621 GCA_964372105.1 uncultured Undibacter sp. | reverse complement strand
AGCGAAACGAGAACTCGTTAGATAGCAGTTGATATGCTGCCTGCCGACGCTGTGGAAGGTGCCCATGATGCCGCGCTTCAGAAGGCTGAAGTAGTATTCGGCGAAGTTCGTGTGCACGACGCCGCGGACGTACTCCTTGTCGTGATCGACAGTGCCGTGGCCGGCAAAATCTTTCTCCAGCCTTTTGTAGGCGGTGTAGTTGTCCGTCGAGATGAGGTCGTGTCGACGCCGTTCCGGCGGATGATGCTCTTCAATGTCTCGCCGCGCACGTTCGGGGCTGAAGCGTCATGGCTTTGATGTCGATCAAAGTTTAGGCTCGGGGTGAGGTGCGCGTCCCGCTCGCGCCCTACCCTACTGCGCCGCGATGCTCGACGGGGAGATGGCGTCGGTGGACGCGTAACGGCTGACCGGTCTGCGCCGGACCTTGGCGGTGAGCGCTGCCGGCGCGTCGCCCATGTGCGACACGACCACGAGCCGGTCGACCTCGCCGTTCAAGTAGGCGTTGAGGAACGCATCGTAGTCCTTGAACGACACGCAGCCGTTCGACTGGCCGTTCGGACCCAGCATGTAGGTGTGCGCCAGCATGCCGTCGCGGCCGAACATCTTGCTGTCGTCGAGCGGATTGAGGCGGATGGCGCGGACGCCGTGGAACAGCTTCTCGCGCATCGTGAGCTGGTAGACGTTCGGCGGCGTCGCGCCGCGCATCCTGACGTGCACGAAGCGCGGGTTGTCCATCTTCTCGCCGAACCCCGAATGGGCCTCCAGCTTCCGGCCGTTCGGCATGTAGACGGTGCGTGCCGAGATGTCATAGACCGCCGTGCGGCTGTCGGGATCGGGCAGCGCCATCGACTTGTTGTGCACCGGCTGCGGCGCCAGGCGCTTCTCGTCGCTGGGCGCCGCAGGCGGCGGCGCGACCGCCGCGACCTGTTGCGGCGCCGGCGGGCCAACCTCTTCGACCGGCGCCTGGGCGATCTCGCGCGCGGCCGGATAAGGCCGCGGCAGCGGCACGCCGTTGGTCTTTTCAAGGGCGGGTTTTGGCGGCGGCAGCGCACTGTGCGCCTGCACGACGGAGCGCTCCTGCGCCGGCACCGCGCCGCTGGCCGGCGCAGACCCCATCATGTCCGCCCATTGCGCCTCGAAGGTCGCACGCGGAAGTTCGGCGACGTCGTTTGAGGCCACCGTCGGAATCGACAAATCCGTGGCGGCGGCGAGACGCGTGGCGTGTCTGACCAGGGCCAGCGTTTCCGGCCCCCGCGGGGCCTGCGCCCGCAGTTGCGGATTGCTGGAAACCGCGGTGTTGAGGAGCCAGGCCGCCGCCACCGTGACGGTGCCGACCAGCAGGCCAATGGCGGCCACGGCGGCAAGGCCGATGATGACGGTATCGCCAAAGGTCCGGACGATGCGTATGAGCCGGCGCGTATCGACCGGCGGGAAAGCACGGCCGTCGAAGGATCTGACGTCACAGAACGCCGTGGCCGTATCCGACATGGTCTACGCTGCTCGAACTCGATGCTTACACAAACGGCGTTGCCGGCCGCGGCGGCCCGCGCGGCAAGGACGATGCGGAAACTATGGGGGGCTTAAGGTTAAGCGGCTGTAAACGCCGCGTGCGTCGGACGCCTGCCGGGAGCGAGCGGCACCAGCGCATCGCTGGAGTGAGGTTCGCCCTTGTCGGCGATGCCGGTTCTCCCGCAGGGTTCTGCCGTAGCGGCATTATCGATTCGGATTACGACACGCCGCGCGTAACCGCCCGCCAATCAGACGAAAGCGAAGCGCATGATGATCCGCCTGAAGCCGTCCGTGCGCGTCGCCTGCGCCCTCGCCGCGCTTGCTGTGCTGGGGTCGCAGGCCGGCGCCGCGCCCATGCGCTGCAGTGGCGAACAGAAGATCTGCCTGACCGCGTGCAACAAGACGGCCAAAGGCGCGGCGGTGTCGGTGTGCTTCACCAATTGCGGGCAACGCCAGGCGATGTGCGTGAAGACCGGCTGCTGGGACAACGGTAACCAGAAGTACTGCGGCTTGTTGCGGGAGTAGCCGTGCGCCTTGCCGCCTAAGCCTGCGGCGTTTCGGTTGCTTCCGGCGCGGGCTTGTCGGCTCCCGGCGGCCGCAGCGGAAAGCGGCAGCGGAACACCAGGCCTTCCGGCCGGAAGTCGAATTCGGCGGTGCCCCACAATTCGTGGCGGAGGCTTTCCTGGATGAAGCGCGTGCCGAAACTCCGCTTCTCCGGCGGCGAGACCGGCGGGCCGCCGCGCTCGGTCCAGGTGAAGTTGACCATGGGGCCCTCGGCCGCGTGCGGCTGCACCGACCATTCGGCCGACACTTTGCCGTCCGGCTCTGCCAGCGCACCGTATTTCGCGGCGTTCGTGCTCAGCTCGTGCAGCACCATGCCCATGGTCAGCACGGCGCGCGGATGCAGCAACACCGGCGGGCCGTCGAGCGCGATGCGCTCCGGCCCGGCCACGCTCACGCAGATGCGCTGCATCAGGTCGTGGATGCCGGCTTCCATCCACTCGCCTTCGCTCAACGCGTCGTGCGATTGCGACAGCGCGACCAGGCGGCCGGAAAAGGCTTCGAAGAAATCGTTGAAGTTGTCGGTCTTCGCCGCGGTCTGGCGCGCGATCGAGATCACCGTGGCGAGCGAATTCTTTACCCGGTGATTGAGCTCCTTGATCATATGGTTCTTGGCTTGCTCGTCGCGCAAGAGGGTCACCGACGCGCCGGCGAGCGTGTCGCTCACGGCGTCTAATTCGGTGATGCCGGTGTTGAAGGCGGCGACGGGTCGGCGGCGGCTCAGCGCCAGCGCCTCGTTGCGCAGGCGCCAGATCGGCGGTGTGATGTAGCGGCTGTACACGATCGCGAACAGCAGCGAGCAGACCAGTCCGAGCCCGCCTGTGGCAAAGACTGCGATCGCGGCGTGCCGGACCGACCGTTCGACCGCCGAAACGGGCGCCGCGGTCACCACCGTCAAGCCGGTCAGCGGCGAGCGGAAATAGCCGTCGATCACGCGCACGCCGTCGAGCGTCGTGGATTCGAAGACGCCCTCGAAACTGGTGAGTTGCTTGATGAAGCTGTCGCTGGCGCGGCGGCCGACGAAATTCGCGTGGTCGCGGGTGCGGGCAACGACGCGATGGTTGGCGTCGATGACGACAACCAGCCAGTCGTCGCGGACGACACTGCTCTGCTGCACGAGGCGCAGAAACGATTCCGGTGGCATCGCCATGTTCAACAGATGCGGCGAGCCCTCGATCGTCACCGGCAGGTCGAGCATGACGAAATGGCGGCCGGTGGAGGCGCTGGTGTAGAGATTCGAGACGACGGGTTGCATCGACTTGATGGCGGCCTGGTCGGCCGCGATCAGGACCGGATCGTCCGTCTTGGGCAGCGGCGTTCCCCAAGCGAGCGCGGTATTGATGAGCTGCTGCCCATCGGGGCGCCTGAGCCCGACAATGCTGCCGGGGAAGATGCCGGCGACGCGCACCGCCTGCTGATAGAACGCGGCGAGATCGTCCTGCGCCAGCGTCTGCGCCAAAGCCAGCGTCTTGAGCGTGGTCAGCCCGCCGGCGATTTCGCGGTCGATGTCGCTGGCAAGGTCTTTGGCGGCGGTGACGAGGGCGCGTTCGGTGCCCTGGCGCTCCGAATTGACGTAGAGGGCCGCCATGACGGCCCCTACCAGAATGAAGGGGACGGCCGTCAGTGCGCCGAGGATTCCGAGATGGAATCGAAAATTGTAACTGCGCCGGCGCATCGCGTGGCTAAATGTTCCCCGGACCGCAGCCAGGCGGCCCCCACGAAATCTATGGCAGTGGGCGAAAAATCCAAAGGCCGAACGCGAAGGACCGGCCGCATGGAACTTTTACGCCGCCACGGTTGCATTCGCATCGGTCTCAACGCCGCCATCGTTCGGACGGGGCGCAAGCGCGGACCGGCGGTTTCTATTCGAGGATCTTCTGCGCGCTCTTTTCGGAGTCGTAGACCGAGACCTGAACGACCGGATAGGCCTTCTTGATCGCAAGGCCGGCGGCTTCCGCGTCTTCCTCGTTGTCGTAAGCCTGCTTGGTCTGACGGTCGACCTGGAGCCGGTAGCGCCCGAGTACCGGCCGGCCCTGCCCGACTTTCGGCAACGCAACGTCGTCCGCCGCGGCTTCCTGCTTCTTCACGGTAAGTTTGGGGGCCATGCGTGTCACCTCGTTAAGCCATCGATATGGGGACGTCCGGCGAAATAGCGAGGCCGAAGCCGGTTTCCTGCAAGGTATCATTGGGCGGCATGCGTGGAAATGTCCATCGACGCGACACCCACATACCGTTAAACTAAGACGTCGTTAGCATCTTTGGGCGCTGACGCTCGAGAGACACGATGGCCACGAGGAGAGTGGCACGCGCGCTCCCGCCGGAAGTCCGCACCATAAAAGCCAGAACGGCCGTGGTTGCGATGACATGATGGAGGACGTGATGGACCATATCGCGCAAGCGAACATCGCCCGGTTCAGCCGGTTGCTCGAAACTGAAACCGATCCCGCCAAGCGCATCATGATCGCGCGTCTGCTTGCGGAAGAGCGTGCGAAGCAGACGTCGTCCGAAGCCGGTCCGCACACCGACGAGAGCTGTTGAAGCCTGCCGGCTTGCGGCGATGGGGTTTGGGGAGCTTTCCGCCGCCCCGGCGTCCGGACGCGGGACAGCCAGCGTGCAGCGCAATAATTTTTAGAAAACGGTCACGCGAATCGCTTAGCCTTCTTGCATGGCGGTTCGTAGCTCACGGATCGATAGGCGGCCAGGTCACTCGGGACCTACACGATCCCGGACGCTCGGCTGGCTGATTGAGCCGCCAAACAACCCACCACGATCGCTGCTTTGGTACCCGCGCGTCCGAGCTCGGGTTTACCCGAGACCGGCATGCTCAAAGCCTAAGTCGGCTATAGCCGACTTAGGTGGCGCGGTCCGTTGGCGTAGGCACTTAACATGCAGTCCACCGAAAGGAGTCGGCCCTTGGGTAAGAACATCGCGAAGAAGAGACGCCGTCATGAGCGCCTGCTTGGATCCGCCGAGATCATAAACTTCCAGGACAAGTTCGAAACCGAACGCGCGCTTCCGCCGATCAAGGCGCTCAATCCGACCCAAGCCGACTATCTCGACGCTCTTCGCAAATCTGCCCAGGTGATCGTCCTCGGGCCCGCGGGCACCGGCAAGACCTGGATCGCGGCCACCCACGCCGCCGACCTCTACCGCAGCCGAAACATCGACAAGATCATCCTGACACGGCCGAACGTGCCATGCGGGCGCTCGCTCGGCTTTTTCCCAGGCTCGCTCGAGGACAAGTTCGGGCCGTGGGCCGCGCCCGTGACCGAGGCGATCAAGGAACGCATCGGCAAGGCGGCCTACGACATCGCGCTCAAAAACGGTGGCATCGAACTGGTGCCGTTCGAGGTCATGCGCGGCCGCTCGTGGAAAAACGCCTTCGTGCTGCTCGACGAGGCGCAGAACTGCACGCCGGCCGAGATCAAGACCTTCCTGACCCGCATCGGCGACGACTGCACCGTCGTGATCAACGGCGACGTCAGCCAGTGCGACCTTTCCGCCGACAGCGGCCTGCGGGTGGTGGTCGACATGATCACGGCCCAGAGCCTGCCGGTGCCGGTGGTCGCCTTCGGCCGCGAGGACATCGTGCGCTCGGGCGTCTGCGCCATGTGGGTGCAGGCCTTCGCGGAGGCGAAAATCTAGGCGGCACCCAGCCACCAGCATTGCCACCAGTATTGCGTGATTTCCGGAGGGCCCATGCCCTCCGGACGGTTGAACATGACGCCGTGAAAGGCCATATCCCGGGCAGCCTTTCACAGGAGAATCAATGCCCGCCTTCAGTACCCCCGACCTCGAGCAGCGCCGCCGCGACGCCGCCGCCGTCAAGAAAGCGATGTTGGAGAAGTTTCGTGCCGCTGCGACCAGCCCGGCGCTGGCCGAGCAGGCTGCCAAGCGCGCCGCCGTCAATGAAGCCCGCCTCGCCCGCATGGCCGAGCGCGAAGCCGCCAGGAAAGTGCGCGAGGCCGAACTCGCCAAGGAAGCGGCGCTGGCCGCCGAACGGGCCGAAGCCGCCCGCCGCGAGGCCGCGGCCCTGGAGGCCCTGATCGCCGCCGAAAAGGCCGAACAGGAAGCCGCGCTGTTGGCCGAGCAGAAGGCGGCGCGCGACGCCCGCTACGCCGCGCGCAAAGCGGCCAAGAAAGAGCGCCGCCGCGGTTATTAGTGGAGCGGATTTGACGTTCGCTACCCGCTAGCCGCGAATATCCTAAGCGAGCGTCAAATCCAAAGCTCCACTCGCAACAATAACTTGCTAGTGGTTCTTTAATTCTAACATTCGCAAGAGTGCTTCCCCAGACGGGATGCGAATGTTAGAATCGGACCACTAGCGGCGCCGGCCGGCGGCCGCCGTTTTAACGGTTGCGATCCCCCGCGTGTCTCGCCAAAACAGCCTTCGCAATCGAGCGGGGGCGTTGAGGGAATGCGCGACATCAAGACCTGGTCTCTGAGCCTGGCGGGCACCGCCGCGGCGACGGCCGCGGCCTACGTTTGGCTCGACCGGCCGATCGCGTTGACGGCCCACGCCTACCACGCCTATCAGAACCATTTCGCCAAGCTGACTTACATCCCGGAGCCGCTGGCGGCCGCGGGCGGCTTTGTTTTCGTGGTGGCCGGCCTGTGGGTGCTGGCCGGGCGGCGGCTGTCTTGTTGGGGCACCACGGCGCTGTTGAGCGCCATGAGCGTGCTGCTGACCGAGATCATCAAGAGCCAGCTCAAGTTCGTGTTCGGCCGCACCTGGCCGGAAACCTTCGTGCAGAACAACCCGTCCTTCATCCGCGACGGCGTCTACGGCTTCAACTTCTTCCACGGCGGGCCGGGCTACGCCTCGTTTCCGTCCGGCCACACGGCGGCGATCTGCGCCCTCTCCTCGGTGCTGTGGATCATGGCGCCGAAAGGCCGGCCGCTGTACGCGCTGGCGGTGCTGGCGGTCGTCGTCGGCCTGCTCGGCGCCGACTATCACTTCCTCAGCGACATCATCGCCGGCGGCTTCGTCGGCACGTCGGTCGGCTGGATGACGGTCGCGCTCTGGCGGACGCAGGTCCGCTAGAACGGCCGCCTCTTTGGGATGCAAGCGCGCCGGGGCCCGTGTCGCGCGAAAGTTCCCCCGAGGTGAACCTTTTGGGTCAAAGGTCCGACCAAGCCATACGTCCTGCCGCTTTTGGCGGGGCACCGACTATTGGGAGAGTTTGGCGATGAATGGCTTGCGGACGAAAGGCTTGGGGACGAAAGGCTTGAGACGGGTTTCGGCGTTGGCCGCGTGCGGCGTGATTGTGTGGGCAAGCCTGGCGTTGCCGGCGTCGGCCGAGGCGCTCGACACCAGCCGCCTGCCGCGCGTAACCGGCGCCCGAGACTCCTTCGCCAGCGCCGCCACCACGGTCTATTTCGCGCCCGACACGGTCGCCCGCGTCGCCGAGGCGACGCGCAAGGCGCTCGCCGCCTCCGGCTGGCAGTCTTACGTCGCACCGCATACGGCGCGCGCGCAGAACCCGACCATGGAGATCATGACGTTCAAGAAGGGGCCGCAGGCGCTGAACGTGTTCATCACCCTGGCGCCGGCGCAGAACAACGCGACCAGCGTCAGTTACACCGCCGTGGCGTTGCCGACCGACCTGCCCTTCCCGCCCGACGCCACCGACATCGCGTTCGATCCGAACCGGCCGCTTTTGTTTGCCGTCTCCGCCGACGCCACCGACAAATTGCTGGCTTATTACCGCAAGGAGCTCGGCGCGCTCGGCTGGTCGCTGTGGTCGGCCAAGGTCGGCGGCAAGCAGCCGGACGGCGGCGCCGACGGCGAGCGGACCGAGAAAGGCGCCTACGCTTATTACATCCGCGAGAACAAGACGCCGCTGGTGCTGGTGTTGCAGCAGGCCGCCGACGGCCGTACCAAGATCGAGATCAAGAGCGTGCCGGCGCAAGTGCTCGCCGATGCACGTGAGGCCGAGCTCAACCGCAACAAGCCGCCGGTGGTGACGGCAGCGCCTGCCACCGCACCGGCGAAGCCGCAGCGCGCCGCGACCGACGACACGATGGACGACATGATGAAGCAGGCGATGCAGATGGCGCGCCAGGCGACCGCCGATGCGCTCTCGGGCGCGAAGACGCCCGCCGCCGCGCCCGCGCAGGACGCCGCGCCGTTGCGCGCGCGCGCCGATAGCGACGCGCCGGTGCCGGTGCCAGACAACGCCGAAGACATCGACTACGAGGCCGCCGACGGCAAGCTCGAATATTCCAGCGCGGCGAGCGTCAGCGCGCTGGCGGCGTTCTATCGCAACGCGCTCAAGCCGCTCGGCTGGCAGGAGCACAAGACGGTGATCAACCGGCCGAACATGGTCGTGCTCGAGTTCTCCAAGGCCGGCAAGAAGCTGTCGTTCACCGTCATGCAGATGGGGCCCAAGGTGAACGTGACGGCTGAAGGCTCGGGCCTGGTCACGGCCGAGGCTAAACCGGCCGCGCAGGATGCGACGCCTGTGGCAGCCGCGCTTGCTCCTGCCTCCGAAGACGATCTCATTGCCGAAGAAAGCGGCGGCCTGCCGGTGCCGAAGCGCCACACGATGGCGGAAGGCACGCGCACGCCGTTCCGGCAGGAGCTCAAGGCCAACGTGCCGCTCGACCTCACGGCGGTGCTCGGCTTCTATCGCCGCGAACTCGGTAAGCGCGATTGGAAGGAAGAAGCCAAAGGCGCTGTGATCGCCGCGGACCGTGCAAGCGTCACTTTCGCCACGCCTGACGGTGCCGCGGTGCTCAAGCTCGGCCGCAAGGACAAAGAGACGACCGTCAGCCTCGCCGTGCGCAATCCGGCCGCGGCCACGAAAGCCGGCGTCATGCCGAAGCCGGGCCAGGTGAAAGTGGTGTTCGGCAACATGACCGAGCTCGAAGCCGTCGTCACCATCGCCGGCAAGACGGTGAAGATCGCGGCCGGCATCGGCGTCAAGAAACCGGACGGCCCGACGCTCGATCTCAAGCCCGGCAAATACAAGGTCACGCTCAAGCTGGCGGGCAAGCCGGCGCAGGGTGACGACGTCGACGTTGGCGCCGACGAAGCCTGGGGACTGATGGCCGGCCCCGGCGGCGTGCTGGCCTTGAACGTCTATTGATCGCCAACGGCGAGCGGCGCGTCGTTAGCGCGCCGCTTCCGACAGCGCGCCGAACACCGAGAACACCAGCGGCTTGCGTTCGAGATTGTAGGTCTCGACGTCGCGCGCCGCGCGGTTGACCTTGTCCCAGGTCTCGGCGACGCGCGCCATGCGGGCCTTGGCCTGCGTGCTGTCTGCGACCTGCGCCTGGAGCCAGCCGTTGACCAGATCCATGAAGGTTTCGAGGTTCTCGGGCGAAGTGCCGCCGAGCGCGTCGCCGAGCGCATGCAGCGCGCGCGGATCGGGATTGGGCAATTGCGCGAACAGGTCGAGCACGCGCTGACGCAGGCCGAGCGCCGCGCCGTCGAGCAGCGCCAGCGCGCGCGCCACGCTGCCGCCGGACGCCTTGGCCGCTTCGATCAACTCCGCGTCGTCGGTGGCGCGGCCACTGGCTTGCGCCGCGGCGTGCAGCACCTCGTCCGCATCGAGCGGCCGCAGCAGCAGGCGGCGGCAGCGCGAGCGCAGCGTCGCCAGCACGCGGCCGGGCGCGTGGCTGACCAGCAGCAGCAGCGTGCGCGCCGGCGGCTCTTCCAGCACTTTCAACAGAGCATTGGCGCCTTCGCGCTGCAGGTCGTCGACCGCATCGACGATGGCGACGCGCCAGCCGCCCTCGCCGGCCGTCGAGCCGAAGAACGACACCGTGCGCCGCACGTCGTCGACGCGGATGACGGTGTAGAGCTTGCCGGTCTGCTCGTTGAGCACGCGTTCGAGCACCAGCAGGTCGCCTTGCGCCTGCGCGGCGATGCGGTGCGCCACAGGATGATCCGGATCGACCGCGAGCGATTGCGCGTTCTGCACTTCGGGCGACTGCGGATCGGGATGCGCCAGCACGAAGCGCGCGAAACGATAGGCCAGCGTCGCCTTGCCGATGCCGGGCGGCCCGCCGATCAGCCAGGCGTGCGGCACGCGGCCGCTCTTGTAGGCCTCCAACAGAGCGCGCTCGGCCTCGGCGTGGCCGAACAGCGCGGTGGTCGCGCGCGGCAGAGGGCCGTCGTCGTCGCTGTCCTCGCTCACGGCGCCGCCGTTTCTGGCGCGCGCTGCGCCAGGTTCGGCAGCAGGCGCTGCTGGACCGCCGTCCAGATGCGCTCGGCGACCACCTCGCGCGGCGCGCGGCCGTCGATGACGACGATGCGCTTGGGCTCGCGCTGGGCCAGCGCGCGGTAGGCGTTGCGCAGCTTCTCGTGGAATTCGACCGATTCGGATTCGAAGCGGTCGGCCTTGCCCGTGCCGCGGCGGCTCTTGGCGCGCGCCAGCCCGACCGGCGCCGGCACGTCGAGCATGAAGGTGATTTCGGGGAAGCAGTCGCCGACCGTGACGCGCTCCAGCCCGCGGATCAGCTTGGCGTCGACCTGGCCGAGCGCGCCCTGATAGACGCGGGTGGAATCGATGAAGCGGTCGCAGATCACCCATTTGCCGGCCTCTAACGCCGGCCGGATGGTGTTGTTGACGTGGTCGTCGCGCGCGGCCGCGAACAAGATCGCCTCGGTCTCCGAGCCGAGCGGCTTGGCGATGCCGGACAGCAGGATGTGGCGGATGATCTCGGCGCCGGGCGAGCCGCCGGGCTCGCGCGTCAGCACGACGTCGATGCCGGCTTCCCGCAGCCGCGCGGCCAGAGTCGCGGTATGGGTGGACTTGCCGCTGCCCTCGCCGCCTTCGAAAGTGATGAAATGTCCGCGCATCTATTCCCCAGTCATTCCGGGGCGCGAGCCAACGGGTCCGCGCGGCGCGCGGCCCGATGGCGAGCGAACCCGGAATCCATACCCCCCAGCAGCGCTGCGGAGTATGGATTCCGGGTCCGGCCCTGCGGACCGTCCCGGAATGACGATTCAATCATAGCCGTTCGGCCCCGGCGCGGAACAGCGAGATCGCGATTTCGGTCACAGCATCGAAGGCGCGCTGCGTCAGCGAACCGCGCGGCACGCTCTCGGTCGCCTTCAGCGGCTGGACCAGAATTAAAGTGTCGTTGCGCCACACTTTCAGGTTGCCGATCGGCTGGCCTTGCGCGATCGGCGCCGCCACCGGACCGTTATAGGCGATGCGCGCGATCAGCTTGTCGCCGCCGGCCTTGGGCATCATAACCCGCACCTGCCCGCCCGCCGTCAGCGGCACGCGGCTCGACGCGCCGCCGAACACCTTGGCCGCGCCGATGGTCTGGCCTTCGGCGAACAAAATGCGCTGCTCGAAGCTCCTGAAGCCCCATTCCAAGAGCTTCTTGGCCTCGTCGGCGCGCTCCTTCGCGGTCTTGAGGCCGTTGACCACCACGACCAGCCGCAGGCCGTTCTGCACGGCCGAGCCGACCAGGCCGTAACCGGCCTCCTTGGTAAAGCCAGTCTTGAGCCCGTCGGCGCCGATGCCCAGCGGCAGCAGCGGATTGCGGTTGGGCTGGCGGATCTTGTTCCAGGTGTAATCCGGCTGGCCGAACAGTTTGTAGAATTCCGGATAGGTCTTGATGATGTGGCGCGCCAGCAGGCCGAGCTCGCGGGTCGTGACCTTGGTGTCCGGATCGGGCAGCCCGCTGGCATTGGTGAAGACCGATTTGGCGAGGCCGATGTCGCGCGCGCGCTGCGTCATCTTGGCGCCGAATTCGGCCTCGTTGCCGGCGAGCGCCTCGGCCAGCACGATGCAGGCGTCGTTGGCCGACTGGATGATGAGGCCGTGCAGCAGGTCGTCGACGCTGACGCGGCTGTGCAGCGCCGCGAACATGGTCGAGCCGTGCGACGGCGCGCCGCCTTTGCGCCAGGCGTTCTCGCTGACCAGGTACTCGTCGGTCAGCTTGACGCGGCCCTCGGTGATCTCGTGGAACATGTATTCGGCCGTCATCAGCTTGGCGAGACTGGCCGGAAAAATCAGTTTGTCGGGGTCGCGCTCGAACAGCACGCCGCCGTTCTCGGCGTCGATCAGGATGGCGTGCGGCGCCGAGATCTGCGGCTCGTCCTTCTTGCCGCCGAGGTCCTTCTTGGTCTGCGCCAGCGCCGGCACGGCCAAGGCCACTGCCAGCACGGCGGCCAAGGCCGCCGCCGCGAACCGGCTCGCTCGGGATGTCCGCAGAACCATCGTCAACGCTCTCGTCGCCGGCCTTGACGGCGGGCGCCCTTCAACGGCGGAGAAGGACGATGGTGTGGCGAAAAAATGCGGCTCAGTAAAGGCCGCGGCCGCTCATGAAGCTGGCGCGGCCGTCGTCGCGCACCGGGGCGTAGGCCTGGACCGGCGAGGTGACGCGCTCGGTAGGCGTGGCGGCCGGTGCCGGGCTCCTCGCCGCGGCCAGTTCGTAGCGCGGCGCGGTGCGCGGCAGCGCCGCGGCGGGCGCCTCAGGCTGGTCGTCGCCGAGCCGGTACGGCCGCTCCGGCGGCAAAGCCGGCGCGTTGGACGCGACCTGGGTCATCGGCCGCGAATCGAAAAACGCCGGGGCGAACGGCTTGCCGGCGGAGGCCACCATCACCGGCGCCATGGCCGGCGTGCCCTCGCGCAGCGTCGCCATCAGCTTGCGGTCGTCGGAGCCTTGCAGCGGGGCACGGCCGACATATTCGACCTTCACCTTGGCGACGCCGTGGCCGTGGAAGCCGAGCAGCTTGGCGGTCTTGACCGAGAGGTCGATGACGCGGTTGCCGACGTAAGGGCCGCGGTCGTTGACGCGCACCACGATCGACTTCTTGTTGGCGATGTTGGTGACGCGCACGTAAGACGGCAGCGGCAAAGTCGGATGCGCGGCCGAGATCGACTCCATGTCGAAGATCTCGCCGTTGGCGGTGTAGCGGCCGTGGAAGTCGTCGCCATACCAGGAGGCGAGACCGACGGCGCTGTAATGGGGGTCTTCTTCGGGGACGTAGACGCGGCCGGCGACTGTGTAGGGCTTGCCGACGCGGTAGACGCCGCCGCCCTTCGGCACCGGCTCGCCGCGCTCGACCACGCGGGCGCTGGCCGCCACGCCGTATTTCGGATCGACCTTGCTGGAGACGCCGCCCGAGCAATTGGCGAGCGCCAGCGCGCTTGCGCCCAGCGCGAGCAGGCGCGCGACGCGGCTGAACTGGCCGATCCCCCCAAGTCTCATCCGGATGTCCAAGTCCCCTGCGAAGTCCCCTGCGAAGCGCTAACCATAGCCCGAACCGGTCGCGCGGGAAACCATCGGCGCGCCGCCATGGTAAACGGTTGGTTCCTGTGGCGGCGTTCCGGCGACCATGGGCCCGTTTGGCCCGCTTACCGAAGCGACTCGGCGCTTGCAAGTGGGGCCGGCTTCGACCATTGGACTAGCCAGCCGCGCGCCTCCCCGGTTACCGGGGGCGTGGCGGATGGTGCAGCGGCGAGGCTTGGGAAGGGTGGCCGAGTGGTTTAAGGCACCGGTCTTGAAAACCGGCGTGGGTGCAAGCCCACCGTGAGTTCGAATCTCACCCCTTCCGCCATTTTCATTTGCGCGCGGCCGGCCC
>CAYJPU010000077.1:0-13649 GCA_964372105.1 uncultured Undibacter sp. | reverse complement strand
CACCAGGTCGATCTGGAAGCGCACGTCCGCGCCGATCTTGCCGGCGCGCTTGAGCGCGGCGAACTCGGCGTAAGACGCCTTGGCGATGTCGGCATAGAACAGGTTGCCGAACGTCACGTCCTTCGCCGTCTTGCCCGGCCTCAACCGGTAGCGGATGCGCGCGGTGCCGGTGGCGTGAATGTGGAACAGCTCGTCGGACTTTTCCAGCGCCGGATTGTCGGCGAAGGCCGGCTCCAGCCAGGTGATCCAGTCGGACCGCTCGCCGGTCTCGCCGTCGGGGATGCGCTTGATCCTGGGGCCGAGCGCCGCGCTCACCGTCTCGAACACGGCGCGCGCATCGTTAAGCGGCACGCTGCCGACCAGATGAACATGACGCATGAGGAAACCTCCCGGCTTGATCGCGCGCAATTAGAGGCGCGGCGCCGGGACGTGACAAGTGTGGGCAGGCATAATCTCGCCCCGCATGGCGGGACACGAACGCGACGGGCCTCGGCCCATCGCTCAGTCGAGATGGAACTTCTCGAACTGCCGGTGCTCGGCGCGCACGCGCCGCACCGTGCCGGTGACCGAACGCATCACCACGGTGTCGGTTTCGATCACGTCCTTGCCGAACTTGACGCCTTCGAGCATCGCGCCGCTGGTCACGCCGGTGGCGGCGAACAGACAGTCGCCCTTCACCATGTCCTCGATGTGGTAGACCTTCTTCGGGTCCTTGATGCCCATCTTGATGGTGCGTTGGCGCAGCTCTTCGGTGTCGATGATCAGCCGCGTCTGCATCTGGCCGCCGATGCAGCGCAGCGCCGCCGCCGCCAGCACGCCTTCCGGCGCGCCGCCGATGCCGAGATAGATGTCGATGCCGGTCTTCGGCTCGGCGCAATGAATGACGCCGGCGACGTCGCCGTCGCTGATCAGCGACACGGCCGCGCCGGTCTTGCGCACCGCGGCGATGATGTCGGCGTGGCGCGGCCGGTCGAGCAGGATGGCCGTGATCTCGTGCGGCTTGACGCCCTTGGCCTTGGCCAAATTATAAATGTTCTCTTCGGGCGGCGCGTCGAGGTCGATCGTGCCCTTTGGACAGCCCGGGCCGATGGCGATCTTTTCCATATAGCAGTCGGGCGCGTGCAGCAGCGTGCCTCCGTTGGCCATGGCGATGGTGGCGATCGCGCCCGGCATGTTCTTGGCGCAGAGCGTCGTGCCTTCGAGCGGGTCGACCGCGATGTCCATCTTCGGACCCTGCTTGTTGCCGACCTTCTCGCCGATGAACAGCATCGGTGCTTCGTCGATCTCGCCCTCGCCGATCACCACGGTGCCGTCGATCGGCAGTTTGTTCAACTCGCGCCGCATGGCGTCGACCGCGGCCTGGTCGGAGGCCTTGTCCTTGCCGTGGCCGCGCAGGCGCGCCGACGACACCGCCGCGCGCTCGGTCACGCGCACGATCTCGAGCGACAAGATGCGCTCCAGCAAGAGTTCGTGCTGGACGGTAATCGACGCCATGGTTTCGCTCCCCTCAACAGACTGACGGCTAAGGCGCGGCCGCGCCGGCTTTCGCCGTTCGCTAAACTTCAGTTCTTCTCGATCCGGATCACCTGCGGGCGACCGGAGATCACCCTATCGCGGCCCACCGCCGCAAGAGCCTTGCGCACGGCGTCCTCGGTCGTCGCGTAGGTAATAAGGATAACGGGCACCGAGCCCCCTTTTACCACACTGTCCGGCGCTTCCTTGGGATGCCGCTGCACGATGGATTCCAGCGAAATCTGCTGTTCGGCCAGGCGCGTGGCGATGCGCGCCGCGGAGCCCGGCTTATCGCGCGCCTGCAGCCTGATGTAGTAGCCGCCTTCGTGGCGCTGCATCGGCGCCTTGCGCACGCTGGTCAGCCGCGCGGTCGGCCGGCCGAACGGCGCCACCCGCAGGCCGCGCGCGACGTCGGCGATGTCGGACAGCACCGACGACGCGGTCGCCATGCCGCCCGCTCCGGGGCCGATCAGCGTCAACGGGTTGATGCCTTCGGCGTCGACGGTGACGGCGTTGGTCACGTTCATCACCTGGGCGATGGCGGAATCCTTGCGCACCATCGTCGGGTGCACGCGCTGCTCGATGCCCTTCGGCGTCTTCACCGCGACGCCCAACAGCTTGACGCGGTAGCCGAGCTCGTCGGCGGCGGCCAGATCGGCTGGCGCAATCGACGAGATGCCTTCGACGTAGATCGCGCGCTCGTCGACCTTGGTGCCGAAGGCGAGCGAGGCCAGGATCGACAGCTTCTGCGCGGTGTCGTGGCCTTCGATGTCGAAGGTCGGGTCGGCCTCGGCATAGCCGAGGCGCTGCGCGTCCTTCAGGCAATCGGCGAAGGCGAGCTTCTCCTGCTCCATCCGGGTCAGGATGTAATTGCAGGTGCCGTTGAGGATGCCGTAGATGCGCTGGACCGCGTTGCCGGCGAGGCCCTCGCGCAGCGTCCGCACGATCGGGATCGCGGCGGCGCCCGCCGCCTCGTAATTGAGCGCGACGCCCTCTTTCTCGGCCAGCGCCGCGAGCGCGACGCCGTGCTTGGCGAGCAGCGCCTTGTTGGCGGTCACCACCGCCTTGCCGGACGAAAGCGCGGCCTCGACCGCGGCCTTGGCCGGATTGCCGGAACCGCCCATCAGCTCGACGAACAGGTCGATGCCGTCGGATTTGGCGAGCGCGACCGGATCGTCGAACCACTTCATCTTCTTGAGGTCGACGCCGCGGTCTTTGCCCTTCGAGCGCGCGCACACCGCGACGATCTCGATACCGCGGCCGCACCGCGCGGCCAGCGCCTCGCGCTGCCGCGCGATCTGGGCGATCAAGGCGGCGCCGACCGTGCCTAAACCGGCGACGCCAACTCTGAGAGCTTGAGCCATTTGTCTACAGGGTCAGCGGCGGGTGGCGAGCGGGACGACGTTGTGCAGCTGCTCCGGCGCGTTTTCGAGGAAGCGGCGAATATTGCGGGCGGCCTGGCGGATGCGCTGTTCGTTCTCGACCAGCGCGATACGGACGTAGCCTTCGCCGTATTCGCCGAAGCCGATGCCGGGCGAGACCGCGACGTCCGCCTTCTCCACCAAGAGCTTGGAGAATTCGATGCTGCCGAGCGGCTTGAACGGCTCCGGGATCTGCGACCAGGCGAACATCGAGGCGCGCGGCGCCGGCACGTGCCAGCCGGCGCGCTCGAAGCTTTCCACCATCACGTCGCGGCGGCGCTTGTAGATCTCGCGCATCTCCTTGATGCAGTCGTCGGGACCGTTGAGCGCGGCGCTCGCGGCCACCTGCACCGGGGTGAAGGCGCCGTAGTCGAGATACGACTTCACGCGCGCCAGCGCGGCGATGATGCGCTCGTTGCCGACGGCGAAGCCCATGCGCCAGCCCGGCATCGAGAAGGTCTTCGACATCGAGGTGAACTCGATGGCGATGTCCATCGCGCCCGGCACTTGCAAGAGCGACGGCGGCGGCTGGTCGTCGAAATAGACTTCGGCGTAGGCCAGGTCCGACAGCACCAGGATCTCGTGCTTCTTCGCGAAGGCGACGAGGTCCTTGTAGAAGTCGATGCTCGCCACGTAGGCCGTCGGGTTGGCCGGATAGCACACCACCACCGCGATCGGCTTCGGGATCGAATGCACGATCGCGCGCTCGAGCGTGTGGAAGAAGTTCGGCGTCGGCTCCGACGGCACCGAGCGGATGGTGCCGCCCGCCATCAGGAAGCCGAAGGCGTGGATCGGGTAGCTCGGGTTCGGCACCAGCACGACGTCGCCCGGCGCCGTGATCGCCTGCGCGACGTTGGCGAAGCCTTCCTTGGAGCCCAAGGTGGCGACGATCTGGGTGTCGGGGTTCAGCTTCACGCCGAAGCGGCGCTCGTAATAGCCGGCCTGGGCGCGGCGCAGGCCCGGAATGCCGCGCGAGGACGAATAGCGGTCGGTGCGCGGCTTGCCGAGGGTCTCCTTCATCTTGTCGAGCACATGCTGCGGCGCCGGCAAATCGGGGTTGCCCATGCCGAGGTCGATGATGTCCGCGCCGGCGTTGCGGGCCTTAGCCTTGGCCTTGTTCACCTCTTCGAACACGTAAGGCGGCAAACGGCGGATGCGGTAGAATTCTTCCATCGGAGTAGACCTTCAAATCGCCTTCGTCCTGCCTTGCGCCTGGATCCGGGATCGAGCGCTGGCTGCCCTTGCCAGCCGGCAGGTGTTGCCCCGGCTGGCTTTTATCACGGGTTCGTTTTGGCGCCAGTGTTCTGGCCGGTTTTAGCGGCCGGCGGCTTCTTTTTTGCCGCCTCGGCGGCCTTCGGGCCTTCCCGGCCCACCTGCCGGTCGCGGGTGGCCTGGAGCTCCTTTTCGAGCCGGTCCTGCTCTTCCTCGGACAGAGGCTTGGCGGACCGCGCCGCCGGCATGTCGTGCACGGCCGGGTATTGGTAGGGCGTGGCCGGCCGCGCCGGGGCGCCGGCCGGCAGCCCGCCGATGCCTTCCGGCAGCCGGTCGATGACCGGCCCGGGCGAGCAGCCCGCCACCGCCAAAGCCAGCCAACCGGCCCCTAATACCGCTCTTGCCGCGCTACGTCCCATGCTCGTCGTAAACCTGTGGGATGGTCGTAAAATCGATGCAGACTCAAGGAATTATAGCATAAGTCGCGTAACGGGCTAATATGGCTGCAGCAAGGTCCGAAAAGCTTCGGCCGGGCCGCGGCAAAACGCGGCGGCACCACGGGTGGCACGTGCCTTGCGAGGAAACGCGGTCACGGCCACGTTGGGGGTCGAAGGACCGACGGATGGGCGAATGAACCAGGCAGTCAAAGAGCCGGACCAGGAATCGGCGCCGCTGCGCGCGGCCGACATCGAGGCCTTCGCCGTCAACGCGGCCCGGCTGGTCGAGGAAGGCGGCAAGGCGCTCGCCGCCTACATGAAGCCGCGCGAGGAAGGCAAAATCAAAGCCGAGCTGGCCGAGGACGTGACCGAAGCGGTCAAGAGCATCGGTCAGGTCGCGGAATACTGGCTGTCCGACCCCAAGCGCGCGCTGGAATTGCAGACCAGCTTAGGGCGCGCCTATCTCGACCTGTGGGCCGGCGCGGTGAAGCGCATGGCCGGCGAGCCGTCCGAGCCGGTGGTCGCGGCCGATCCAAAGGACAAGCGCTTCGCCGATCCGGAATGGTCGCAGAACCAGTTCTACGACTTCCTCAAGCAGGCCTATCTCCTCACCGCGCAATGGGCCGACCGGCTGGTGAAGGACGCCGAGCTCGACGAGCGCGCCCGCAAGAAGGCCGAGTTCTACGTCAAGCAGGTCACCAACGCGATCTCGCCGTCGAACTTCGTGCTGACCAATCCCGAGCTGATGCGCGAGACCTTGTCGTCCAAGGGCGAGAACCTCGTGCGCGGCATGCACATGCTGTCGGAGGACATCCAGGCCGGGCAAGGCCACCTCAAGATCCGCCAGTCCGACCTGTCGCTGTTCGAGGTCGGCCGCAATCTTGCGACCACGCCCGGCAAGGTCGTGTTCCAGAACGACCTGATGCAGCTCATTCAGTACCAGGCGACCACGACCGAGGTGTTGAAGACCCCGCTGCTGATCGTGCCGCCTTGGATCAACAAGTTCTACATCCTCGATCTGACCCCGGAAAAATCCTTCATCAAGTGGTGCGTCGACCAGGGCATCACGGTGTTCGTGGTCTCCTGGGTCAATCCGGACGCGCGTCAGGCCGAAAAGAGCTTCGAGCAGTACATGCGCGAGGGCGTGATCGCCGCGCTCGACGCCGTCGAGGAGGCGACCGGCGAGGACAAGGTCAACGCCATCGGCTACTGCGTCGGCGGCACGCTCTTGTCGATCACGCTCGCTTATCTCGCGGCCAAGAAGCAGACCAGGGTCAAATCCGCGACGCTGTTCGCGGCCCAGGTGGACTTCACCTATGCCGGCGACCTGCTGGTGTTCGTCGACGAGGACCAGATCAAGCAGCTCGAAAGCCACATGAAAGCCCAAGGCTACCTCGAAGCCTCGCGCATGGCGAACGCCTTCAACATGCTGCGCTCGAACGACCTGGTGTGGCCCTACATCGTCAACAACTACCTGCGCGGCAAGAAGCCCTACCCGTTCGACATCCTGTACTGGAACTCCGACGCCACGCGCATGCCGGCGGCCAACCATTCGTACTATCTGCGCAGTTGCTATCTCGAAAACCGGTTGACCACCGGCAAGATGGAGCTCGCCGGCACCAAGCTCGACCTGCGCAAGGTCAAGGTGCCGGTCTACGACCTCGCCACCCGCGAGGACCACATCGCGCCGGCGAAGTCGGTCATGACCGGGGTTCAGTTTTTCGGCGGCCCGGTGAAATACGTATTGGCAGGTTCCGGCCACATCGCCGGCGTGGTCAATCCGCCGGGCAAGGCGAAATACCAGTATTGGCTCGGCGGCAAGCCGGAAGGCTCCGACGTCGAGGCCTGGATGAAGTCCGCGACCGAGCATCCCGGCTCGTGGTGGCCGGATTGGCTCGACTGGCTCAAGGCGGTCGACGCCGAGACGGTGCCGGCGCGCGCGATCGGCGGCGGCAAGTTGAAAGCGCTCGAAGACGCGCCGGGCTCCTATGTGAAGGTCAAGAGCTGGAACTGACGCGACAATAAAAGAGCCGAATCGCTCCGGCTCTTTTGTCGTGTCGCGTTAGGTGCGCGCCTTACGACGCCAGCTTCACCGGCACCTTGAGGTAGCGCACGCCGTTGGCTTCGGCCGGCGGGAACTTGCCGGCGCGGATGTTGACCTGGATCGACGGCAACAGCAGCATCGGCGCTGCCAGCGTGGCGTCGCGCGTCTCGCGCATCTTGACGAACGCGTCCTCGCTGATGCCCTCGTGCACGTGGACGTTGCGCGCCTTCTCCTCGCCGACCGTGGTCTCCCAGGCGTAGTGGTCGCGGCCCGGCGCCTTGTAGTCGTGGCACATGAACAGCCTGGTCTCGGGCGGCAGCGACAGGATGCGCTGGATCGAACGGTACAGCGCCCTCGCGTCGCCGCCGGGGAAGTCGGCGCGCGCCGTGCCGTAGTCCGGCATGAACATCGTGTCGCCGACGAACACGTCGTCGCCAATTTTGTAGGAGACGCAAGCCGGCGTGTGGCCGGGCGTGTAGATCACTTCGGCGTCGACCGAGCCGACCTTGAAGCGCTCGCCGTCCTTGAATAGATGGTCGAACTCCGAGCCGTCGCCCGAGACGTCCATGGCGTTGAACACCGGACGGAAGACGCGCTGCACGTCGCGGATGTGCTCGCCGATGCAGATCCTGGCGCCGGTCTTGAGCTTGATGTAGGGCGCGCCGGAGAGGTGGTCGGCATGGGCGTGCGTCTCCAGCACCTGCGCGACCGTGATGCCGCGCCGCTTAGCCTCCGTCAGGATGGCGTCGGCCGACTCGACCGTCGCCTCGCCGCTGCGCTGGTCGAAATCGAGCACCGGGTCGATGACCGCGCCCTGCAGGGTCGCGGCGTCCCACACCAGATAGCTCACGGTGTTGGTCGGTTCGTCGAAGAAGGCCTTGATCTCTAACTTTGCGGTCGCGGGCATGGCGCGCCTCCTGGATCTGACTTCGTCCGTCCTTGGACTTGAGGTCGTCATCGGCCTGCTGATGCTGCGCCCCCGCCGCCCCAGCAGCAACAGCGAGGTCAAGCTGACGCGTGAAAGCGCAACACTCCTGCTGCCGCGGCCTCGTCGGCATCCGCATCGCGCGGCGTCTTGCCGGCCATAAGCACGCGCTGACGCGCATCCACGCCGGCATCGGCATCGTGGCCGGGCTTTACGGGATCGCCCGCTCACTCGTGCTCTAGTTCCCAGAAGTCGATCGCCGGGTCGCTCGGCAATTCCTTCTTGTGGTGCAGCGACGCGTATTTGCCGCCGTGATAGACGAGCGGCGCGCGCGCGTCGTCGCGCAGGCCCACGACACGGCCGATGAAGATGGTGTGGTCGCCGCAGTCGTGCTGCGCGTCGAGCACAGCCGCCACCGCCGCGCTGACGTTCGCCAGCACCGGCACGCCGTCCATGTGCTCGAACAGCAGTTCCGGATCGGCCGAACCCTGCCCGGCGAAATGCTGGCTGATCGGTTCCTGGCCGTGCGCCAGAATGCTGACGCCGAAATGGCCGGTCGCCAGCAGCGCGTCGTGCATGCGCGCCTTCTTGGCGATCGAGATGATGCACAAAGGCGGCGCCAGCGAGCCGGACATGAAGGCGTTGGCGGTCATGCCGCGCACTGCGCCCTCGGTCTCGGTGGTGATCACGGTCACGCCGGTGGTGAAGCGCCCCATGACGCGCCGAAACAGCTTGCCGTCGAACGGCGTGTCATTTTTATGCACGTTCATCTGCCGTCTTGCGCCCTCGTCAATTCGCGTTTCAAACACCTTCTCCTGCGTGAAAGCTTAATTCACCGGGGTCCGTCAAGTCCGGAACGCACCAGCCGTCGAGATCGCACTCAGCAGGTCGCGACTCTTGGGCTCGCTTGCCGAACTCCTGGACGCGGTCCGAAGGTCGAACAACGTTATGGCGCGGTCGGCATGAAGGCAAGGCGGCGGGCCTCGCGCGCGGGCTTGCGTCGACAACGGCCGGTGCATCGCCTAAGCTTAAAGACACTCGCATTTCGCTGGTCCGGGAGAGCTTCCGATGTCGAAGGAAATGACGTGGCTGGCGCTGACGGTCATCCTGACCGGCGTCTTGTGGATCCCCTACGTCATCGACCGCGTCATGGTCCGCGGCCTGATGGGCGCGATGGCCAATCCCTCGCGCCACGACGTGCCACAGTCGCCGTGGGCGCAGCGGCTTTATTTCGCGCACACCAACGCGGTCGACAACCTCGTGGTGTTCGCGCCGCTGGTGCTGATCCTGGACGCGCAAGGCCATTCGACCATGAGCACGGGAATCGCCTGCGCGGTGTATTTCTGGGCGCGGCTGGCGCACGCCGTCGTCTACGCGCTCGGCATCCCGGTGGCGCGCACGCTCGCCTTCGCGGTCGGCGTCGTTTGCCAAGCCGTGCTGGCGCTGGCGGTGTTCGGCAAGTTGTAATTCTCTGTCATTCCGGGGCGCCGCAAAGCGGCGAACCCGGAATCCATAATCCCTCACGCTGCGGAGTATGGATTCCGGGCCCGCTCGCTACGCTCGCGCCCCGGAATGACGAAGAGTTATTGAGGCCCCGCCCGCTCCGCGATCGCCCGCGCGTCAACGCCGCGCGGCAAGAGCCCAAAGGTGCCACCCTCCTCGCCCGGCAAACGCGCGGCGCAGAACGCGTCGGCCACATCATCCGGCGCGTGCTTGATCAAAAGCGCCGCCTGCAAGGCCAGCACCAGTTCGCGCACCAGCGCGCGCGCCTGCGCCTCGTCGTTGCGGTCGGGACTTGAAAGCCGCGCGAGCAAGATGGCGGCGAAGGCTTTCAGCCGCCTGTCGTCACTGTCCAATTCACGCTTGAGCACGTCGCCGATGTTCGGCGTCCGCCCGATCGCACGCAGCACGTCGAGGCACATGACATTGCCGGAGCCTTCCCAGATCGAGTTGACCGGCGCCTCGCGGTAGAGCCGCGGCATGACGCTTTCCTCGATGTAGCCCGAGCCGCCCAGCACCTCCATCGCCTCGGCCGTCACCGACGGCGTGCGCTTGCAGATCCAGAACTTGGCCGCCGGCGTCACCACCCGGCGGATCGCCAGCGAGGCCTCGTCGTCCTCGTCATAGGCGCGCGCCAGCCGCAGCGTCAGCACGGTGGCGGCCTCGCTCTCCAGCGCCAGGTCGGCGAGCACGTTGGTCATCAGCGGCTGGTCGATCAGCTTCTTCTGGAACGCCGTGCGATGGCGCGCGTGGTGCACCGCCTGCGCCACCGCCTGCCGCATCAGCCCGGACGAGCCGATGCAGCAGTCGAGCCGGGTGTAGTTGCCCATCTCGATGATGGTCGGGATGCCGCGGCCCTCCTCGCCGACCAGCTCGGCATAGGCGCCGTGGAATTCCACTTCGCTGGAGGCGTTCGACTTGTTGCCGAGCTTGTCCTTGAGCCGGTTGATGTGCAGCGCGTTGCGCTCGCCGTCCGGCGTGAAGCGCGGCAGCAGGAAGCAGCTCAGGCCCTTCGGCGATTGCGCCAACACCAGGAACGCGTCGCACATCGGCGCCGACATGAACCACTTGTGGCCGTGCAGCCGGAACGCACCGTCGCCGGCCGGCTCGGCGCGCGTCTCGTTGGTGCGCAGGTCCGAGCCGCCCTGGTTCTCGGTCATGCCCATGCCGATCAGCGCCGCGTGCTTCTCGCGCGCCGGCATGAAGCGCGCGTCGTAGCGCCGGCCATAGATCAGCGGCAGCCAGGCTTCGGCAAGCGACGGCGCCTGCTTGAGCGTCGGCACCGAACCATAGGTCATCGCCAGCGGACAATAGACGCCGCTCTCGACCTGCGTGAGCATGTAGGTGCCGGCGGCGCGCGCGACATGCGCGCCCGGTTGCGGCTTGGCCCACGGGCTCGAATGCAGACCAGCGTCGAGCGCGATGGTCAGCAGGTCGTGCCAGGCCGGATGAAACTCGACCTCGTCGACGCGATGGCCGAAGCGGTCGTAGCTCTTGAGCTGCGGCGGATAACGGTTGGCGGCAAAGCCGAGCGCGATGGTTTCCGGCCGGCCGAGCGTCGCGCCGAGCGCGCTCAAGTCCTGCTCGGCCCAGGCCGCGCCTTCGCGCGCGACAGCCTCGCGCAATACGCTGTCGCTGGCGAACAGATTATAGGCTTCGAGCGGCGGCGGCTGGTTCTGGACCTCGAACATGGATCGTGGTCTCCCGGCAGACTCGGGAGCCAGTGTATCTGGATTCCGGGTTCGCGGGCTAAGGCCCGCGCCCCGGAATGACAGACCTCACGGAAACAGCGCCACCTGCTCCAGCCCCATGGTCTCGGGATAGCCCATGACCAGGTTCATGTTCTGGATCGCCTGGCCGGACGCGCCCTTCACCAGATTGTCGAGCACCGACACGATGATGGCGCGGCCGGGGATGCGGTCCTTGGCCACGCCGATGAAGGTCATGTTGGAGCCGCGCACATGCCGCGTGTGCGGCGTTTCGCCGAACGGCAGCACGTGCACGAATGGCTCCTTGGCGTAGAACGTCGCCAGGATCGTGTGCAGCTCCTCCGGCGTGCGGCCGCGCTTGCCGCGCACGTAGATGGTCGACAGGATGCCGCGGTTCATCGGCACCAGATGCGGCGTGAACGTCACCACCACCTCGCGGCCGGCGGCGGCCGAGAACTCCTGGTCGAGCTCGGCCATGTGCCGGTGGTGGCCGACGCCATAGGCGTTGAAGCCTTCCGACACTTCCGAGAACAGCATGGCCTCCTTGGCCGCGCGCCCGGCGCCGGTCATGCCTGATTTGGCGTCGACCACGATCTCGTCGAGCTCGATCGCCTTGGCCTTGATCAGCGGCGTCAGCGGCAGTTGCGCACAACTGGTGTAGCAGCCGGGGTTGGCCACCAGCCGCGCGCGTCTGATCTCGCGCCGGTGGATCTCGACCAGGCCGTAGACCGCTTCTTTCTGAAGCTCGGGCGCGTGATGCTCGTGGCCGTACCACTTGGCGTAAGCGGCCGTGTCCTTGAGCCGGAAGTCGGCCGACAGGTCGACCACCTTGGTCGCAGGCGCCTGCGCCAGCAGCGCCTTCAGCACCTTCTGGGTGGTCGCGTGCGGCAGCGCGCAGAACGCCACGTCGAGCCCGGCCGCCGCCCAGTCGAGCCCGTCCAAGGCCACCAGCGTCGGCAGCTCGAACGGCGAGAACTGCGGAAACACGTCGCGCATCTTCTTGCCGGCTGAGCGCTCGGCGGTCAGCAGCGTCAGCTCGGCGCGCGGATGGCGCAGCAGCATGCGCACCAGTTCGGCGCCGGTGTAGCCCGAGGCGCCCAAGACGCCGACTTTCGCTTTGGTAGCCATGGCCTTGTTCCTTATCACCGCCGGCGGCTTGAAGGCCGGCGCAAACGGGCTCCCCCGCGGGAGTGGTTTCGGACTTACCGGATGAAGGAAACGGCTGTCTTGTTCAAGTGCCGCGGCCCAAATCCGGCCGGCACAGGACGACGCTTAAACGCGCGCCCATGCCGCAGTGATGCGGCGGCGGCGGAGATTTGCGGGTGCAAATACAGTCGTCATGGGCGGCGATATAGGACCGCCGCCCATGGGGGTCAAGGAAGATCAGTTGCAGCCGTCCTTATAAGTTCGGATCCCAGGCGATCGGCACCGGGCGATAGCCGGCGCCGTCCTTCTCGATGTGAGCCATGGCCGGGAAGGGATAGTGATAACCCGACATCAGCATGCGGTCGGCCGCCAGCCGGTCGTAGAGCTTGCGGCGGGTCGCCTCCGCCATCGGCCCATCCATGTCGAACACGGCGTGCCAGCCCGGATTGCGCACGAACAGCGCCGGCACGTTGGTGACGTCGGCCTGCACCAGCACCTGCGATGGACCTGACCTGATGATGTGCGACGAATGTCCCGGCGTGTGGCCGTGCGTGAAGACGGAGGTGATGCCCGGCACCAACTCCTTGTTGTCTTCGTACTTCGTCACTTTGCTGGCGAGCGGACCGAAGACGCGCCGCGCGTTGGCGAAGTTGCCCTTCAGACCCTCCGGCGCCCGGCTCATGGTGCCGTCGTCCATCCAGTAGGCCCACTCCGGCGCCGGTACCATGACTTCGGCGTTCGGGAACGCCGGCTTGCCCTCGGCGTCGAGCAGGCCGTTGATGTGATCGGGGTGGAAGTGCGAGATGACCACGACGTCGATCGCCTTGGCGTCGATGCCGGAGGCGGCGAGATTGCGGTGGTACTGGCCCATCTTGCCCTGGCTCTGCGCGAAGATACCGACGCCGAGACCGGTGTCGATGGCAACGAGCTTCGAGCCGGTGTTGATCACGTTCGGATTGAACGGGATCGTCAGTTCGTCCTTCTTCTGGAAGCTGGCCGCCAACGCGGCGTTGACCTCGTCCTTCTTGGCGTTCTTGACGAAGTTGTCTGCGAGCGGGCCGGCGCGCGAACCGTCGGTGACCACCGTCACCTCGAAGGTGCCGAGCTTGTAGCGATAGAAGCCGGCGGTCTGCTTGCCGGCCGGCGGTGCGGCGGCGACGGCCGGCGTCACGGCGGCAAGCGGCGTCAGGGCGGTGGCGGCGGCGCCACCCAGCAAATGGCGGCGAGAAAGTTCGAACATCGGTGTCTCCCCTATTGATCGAGTTTCGGCCGGACGTTGCCGACCGAGACGTCGATAGAACCATAACCCCCCGCTGGCCGCAGCTATTCCGGGACTGAACACCGCACGGGCGCGCCACAGCTCGCCTGTTTATGCAATATTTACGCTGGAACCGGCGGCCCACCCGTATAGGCTTGGCCCGCCATCCGCGCCACGATCGCGGGACGAGGAAAGCCGGTTCAACCGGCAGAGCAATAACTTGGGAGAGATTCGATGAGCCGCATGACAATGATGGCGGGCGCCCTGGGCGTCGCGCTGCTGACCTCTACGGGCGCCTTCGCCCAGGTGCCGCCCGATCCGAACAACCCGAACGAAACCGTCGGCGACGCGCTCAGTCCGCTGCCCTACGGCGAGGCGATCAACACCGAAAACGCCAAGAAGGTGGCGGCGGCGGCGATCGCGGAATCGGTCAAGCGCAAGTGGAACGCCCTCTGCATCGCGATTGTCGGCCCGTCCGGCGATCT
>CAYJPU010000076.1:0-13810 GCA_964372105.1 uncultured Undibacter sp. | reverse complement strand
CCTCCCCCTTGCAGGGGGAGGTATAAGAAAGATCATGCGCACCGAGCTCTTCGACTTCGACCTGCCGCCCGACCGCATCGCTCTGCGGCCGGTGCATCCGCGCGAGACGGCGCGGCTGTTGGTGGTGCGGCCGCACCCAACGCCGCTCACCCCCGCGAAGGCGGGGGTCCAGAGCGGCGACGGTGAGCGCGGAGATATGGGCTCCTGGGTCCCCGCTTTCGCGGGGACGAACGGAGATATTTTCGAGGACCGGACCGTCAGCGACCTGCCGGAGCTGTTGCAGCCCGGCGATTGCCTGGTGGTCAACGACAGCAAGGTCATCGCGGCCCGGCTGAAGGGCCGCCGCATCGGCCGCGGCGGCACCGAGCCGGCGATCGAAGCCACGCTGCACAAGCGCCTCGACGGCTCGACCTGGAAGGCCTTCGTGCGGCCGGCCAAGAAGCTGCAGGTCGGCGACATGGTGCGGTTCGGCACCGAAGGGCGGGTCTGTTTCCTCGGTCAGCTCGACGCTCAAGTTTCACATAAAGATGAGGGAGGCGATGTAACCCTCTCATTTTCCTTCCATGGCCCGATCCTAGACCAGGCCATTGCCGAACGCGGCGAGCTGCCGCTGCCGCCTTACATCGCCTCCAAACGCAAGCCAGACGACCAGGACAAGACCGACTACCAGACCGTGTTCGCCCACGACGAGGGCTCGGTGGCCGCCCCCACCGCCGGGCTGCACTTCACCGACGCCCTGCTGGCCCGGCTCAAAGCGCGCGGCGTCGCCGTCCACAAGGTCACGCTCCACGTCGGCGCCGGCACGTTCCTGCCGGTGAAGGCCGCCGACACCGAAGGCCACGTCATGCACGCCGAGTTCGGCACCGTCTCGGCCGAGACGGCCGAGGCGCTCAACGCCGCCCGCGCCAAAGGCGGCCGGATCGTCGCGGTCGGCTCGACCGCGCTGCGGCTCTTGGAAAGCGCCGCCGGCGAGAGCGGCCGGCTGAAGGCCTTCGCCGGCGACACCGCCATCTTCATCACGCCGGGCTACAGGTTCCGCGCGGTCGACCTGATGCTGACCAACTTCCACTTGCCGCGCTCGACGCTGTTCATGCTGGTGTCGGCCTTCAGCGGGCTTGCGACGATGCAACGCGCCTACGCCCATGCCATCGACAGCGGCTATCGGTTCTACTCGTATGGCGACGCGTGTTTGTTGTATCCAGCGTTTCGTGCCCCGGACGCGGCGCAGCACGAGCCGAAGGCGAAGTGATGCACCGCAGATCCGGGGCCCAGCTTGCTTTAGAAACAACCGGGGTCCCGGGTCTGCAGCGCGTCATTGCATGCCGCGCTGCGCCCGGGACACGAGGCTGTACTTGACGAAGAAACAATGACCGACGCCTTCGCCTTCACCCTGAAAGCCACCGACGGCGCCGCCCGGCGCGGCGAATTCGTCACGCCGCACGGCCGCGTGCAGACGCCGGCCTTCATGCCGGTCGGCACCCAGGCCACGGTGAAGGGGCTCTATCCGGAGGCGGTGGCGGAAACCGGCGCCGAGATCGTGCTCGGCAACACCTACCACCTGATGCTGCGGCCGGGGCCGGAGCGCATCGCCGCGCTCGGCGGCCTGCACAGCTTCATGAACTGGGGCAAGCCGATCCTGACCGATTCCGGCGGCTTCCAGGTGATGTCGTTGTCGTCCTTGCGCAAGCTGACCGAGCACGCGGTGACGTTCCGCTCGCATCTCGACGGCACCATGTTCGAACTGTCGCCGGAACGCTCGGTCGAGATCCAGGCGCTGTTAGGCGCCGACATCTCGATGCAGATGGACGAATGCCTCAAGCTGCCGGCGGCGCGCACCGAAATCCAGCGCGCCATGGAACTGTCGCTGCGCTGGGCGGAACGCTCGCGCCGCGCCTTCGAGGCGAGGGCGCGCGACGGCTACGCGCTGTTCGGCATCGTGCAAGGCGGCGACGACATTGCGTTGCGCCAGCAAAGCGCGCGCGAACTCGTCGACATCGGCTTCGAGGGCTACGCCATCGGCGGCCTGGCGGTCGGCGAGCCGCAGGACGTCATGCTCAAAGTGGTCGCGGAAACGACACCGGCGCTGCCCAGCGACCGGCCGCGCTATCTGATGGGCGTCGGCACGCCGCACGACATCCTGGAAGCGGTCAAGCGCGGCGTCGACATGTTCGACTGCGTGATGCCGACGCGCAACGGCCGCCACGGCGCGGCCTTCACGCGCTTCGGCTCGATCAATCTGGCCAACGCGCGCCACGCCGACGATCCGCGTCCGCTCGACGAGCAGAGCCTGCACCCGGCCGCGCGCAGCTATTCGCGCGCCTACCTGCACCACCTCACCAAGGCCAACGAGATCCTCGGCCAGGTGCTGCTGTCGACCATCAACATCGCCTATTACCAGGCGCTGATGGCCGGCATGCGCGACGCCATCGTGGCCGGTCAATTCAAGGACTACTACGCCGCCACCATGGCGGGCTGGGCTGGCGGGGATATTTCTCCCCTCTAGTCATTCCGGGGCGCGCCGGAGGCGCGAACCCGGAATCCAGACACGCGGCACAGCGCTGGGTTCTGGATTGCGGGTTCACGCGCTGCGCGCGTGCCCCGGAATGACGGCAAGGTTGTCTCGCCGCTTCCGCTTCGCTATGCCGGGCCGCGACAGCAGGAGCCACGCCCGCATGACGGTACACGCCGACTTTCTCAAAAAACGCCGCCAGCCGAACTTCAAACTGCCGCCGGGCGCGACCGACGCGCACTGTCACGTGTTCGGGCCGGGCGCCGTGTTCCCCTATGCGCTGAACCGCCGCTACACGCCGGAAGACGCGCCAAAGGAGATGTTGCGCGCGTTGCACGACTATCTCGGCATTTCGCGCGCGGTGATCGTGCAGGCGAGCTGCCACGGCAAGGACAACGCCGCGATGCTCGACTGCATCGCGTCCGACCCGAAGCGCTATCGCGGCGTCGCCATCGTCGACGACTCGTTCACCGACGCCGACTACGAAAAGCTCGACCGCGGCGGCGTGCGCGGCGTGCGCTTCAACTTCGTCAAGCATCTCGGCGGCGCGCCCGACATGGCGGTGTTCAACCGCGTCATCGACCGGGTGAAGGGCCGCGGCTGGCACGTCGTGCTGCACATCGATGCGCCCGACCTCATCCCGCTCTCCGACATGATCCGGAAGCTGCCGCTGCCCTTCGTCATCGACCACATGGGCCGCGTGCCGGCCAAGGACGGCATCGAGCAGCCGCCGCTGAAGGCGCTGATCGAGCTTTCACGTCTTGAAAATTGCTGGATCAAGGTCTGCGGCTCCGAGCGCATCGATTTCCCGCCTTACGCCAAGGCGGTGCCAATCGCCCATGCGCTGGTCGAGGCCGCGCCGACCCGCACGCTGTGGGGCACGGATTTCCCGCACCCCAACGCCACCCACGAAGCGGACGAGGGCGAACTGGTCGATCTGGTGCCGAAATTCGCGCCCGATCCGCTGGCGCAACAGCGCGTGCTGGTGGACAATCCGGCGCGGCTATACGGTTTTGAATAACAACAAGAACCGCACAACGACATTCAGGGAGGATCAGCACGATGGACAACGGACTTCACGTTAAGGCGCGGCGCGCGGCGCTGCTGGGGCTGGCGGTGCTGGCGTTCGCCGGTTTGATGCCGGCAAGCGGCGCGAACGCCGCCTGGCCGGAAAAGCCGGTGAAAATCGTGCTGCCGTTCGGCGCCGGCGGCGTCGCCGACGTCACCGCCCGCATCATGGCCGACAAGCTCGGCCAGAAGCTCGGCCAGCGTTTCGTGATCGAGAACATGCCGGGCCCGGGTGGCATCAACGCCGCGCGCGCGGTGCTGACCGCGCCGGCCGACGGCTACACCATGGGCCTCGTCACCAACGGCACCGCGATCAGCGTCGCGGCGTTCAAGAGCCTGCCGTTCGATCCGGTCAAGCAGTTCGAGATGGTCTCGACCCTCGGCCTGTTCGACCTGGTGCTCGCGGTCAACGCCTCGTCCGACTACAAGACGCTTGCCGATTTCGTGAAAGCCGCGAAGGCCAATCCGGGCAAGCTGAACATCGGCACCATCGCCGTCGGCGGCACGCAGAACTTGGGGGCCGAGCTGTTCAAGTCGGTTGCCGGTCTCAACGTGCAGATCGTGCCCTACAAGAACTCGCCCGACATCGTGGTCGCGTTGCTGCGCAACGACGTGCAGATGCTGGTCGAGTTTCCTCCCGCCATCCAGGGCCAGGTCAACGACGGCAAGCTCAGAGTGCTGGCGACCTCGGCGCCGAAACGCTCGCCGCTCGCGCCGAACACCCCGACCGCGGAAGAGGCGGGCGTGAAGGGCTACGAAGTGACCTCCTGGAACGGCATTTTCGCGCCCAAGGGCACGCCGCCCGAGGTGATCGCGGCCATGAACAAGGCCATGCGCGAAGTGCTGGCGATGCCGGACGTGAAGGAGAACTTCGCCAAGGTCGGCGTCGTCGCGCAGGCCAGCACCGGCGCGGAGCTGATGGCCCGGCTAACGGCCGACATCAAGAAGTGGAACGACGTGATCGACAAAGCCAAGATCGAACGCAAGTAAGCACGCCTCTAAAATTCCGGGACGCCGTCAAACAGCGTCCCGGCTCTATTTTGTGGCCGCATGCGGCCGAAGGAACCAGTAATGAGTGCCGCGCCGCGTAATTATCCTGACCTGCACGAACATTTGACCGCCCTGGAAGAGCGCGGGCTGCTCCGGCGGATCGACCGCAGAATCGACAAGGACGCGGAAATGCATCCGCTGGTGCGCTGGCAATTCGTCGGCGGCATTGCCGAGGCCGACCGCAAGGCCTTCCTGTTCACCAACATCGTCGACGGCCGCGGCCGCAAATACGACATGCCGGTCGTGGTTGGCGCGCTTGCTGCCAATCCGGAGATCTACTCGATCGGCATGCGGGCGCCGCTCGCCGACATCCAGGCCAAGTGGGACAAGGCGATCGCCAATCCGATCGCGCCGAAACTGGTCACCGACGCGGTGTGCCATGAGGTCGTGCTCGAAGGCGACGCGCTCAAAGGCGAGGGCAACGGCCTCGACCGGTTGCCGATCCCGATTTCGACGCCCGGCTTCGACTCAGCGCCGACGCTGACCGCGACCAACGTCGTGACGCGCGACCCCGACACTGGCGTGCAAAACATGGGCACCTATCGCTGCGCGCTGAAGGCGCCGGACCGCCTGGTGGTGCGCATGGCGACGCGCGTCGGCGGCGCCGGCGGCTATCAGCATTATCTCAAGTACCAGAAGCTCGGAAAGCCGATGCCGTGCGCCATCGTGCTCGGCTGCCCGCCGTATGTCGCTTTCATGGGGCCGCAGAAGCTGCCGCTTGGCGTCGACGAACTCACCGTCGCCGGCGGCCTGGCCGGCGCGCCGATCAACATCGTGCGCGCGCGCACCGTCGACCTGACGGTGCCGGCGGAATCCGAGATCGTCATCGAGGGACTGATCGACACCGAATATCTCGAGCCGGAAGCGCCGTTCGGCGAATCGCACGGCCATGTCGCGCTCGAGGAATTCAACATGCCGATGCGCGTGACCGCGATCACGCACCGCAGGAAGCCGGTGATCCCGTCTTATATCAGCCAGGTGGCGCCGTCGGAATCGAGCGTGATCAAGCGCGTCGCCTACGAGCCGCTGTTCACCGCGCATTTGCGCAACACGCTCGGCATCAAGGGCGTCAAGAAAGTGGCGCTGCACGAGCCGTTGACCGGGCTGTTGCGCGTCACCGTCATCACGCTGGAGAAGGGCGTGCCGCGCACCGAGGTCTGGCGCGCGCTCAACGGCGCCGCGTTCTTCAAAGGCGATTGCGGCAAGATCTGCATCGCGGTCAACGAGGACATCGACGTCGACAACGCCGACGCGCTGCTGTGGGCAATGGCCTACCGCATGAACCCGGTCGAAGACGTGCAACTGGTGCCGCATCGCGGCCAGGGCCACGGCCCCAAGCGTGAGCACGACGGGGAAGAAGACTCGACCATGCTGATGGACGCCACCATGAAAGGCGACATGCCGCCTTTGGCGCTGCCGAAGCAGGAATACATGGAGCGCGCCAAATCGATCTGGCAGGACCTCGGGCTTGGGGCCTTGCGGCCGCAGGCGCCGTGGTTCGGCTATTCGCTGGGGGATTGGCTGCCGCAGTGGGACGCCGCCGCCAAGCGCGCCGCTGAGGGCCGCTATCTCGACAACGGTCGCATCAGCGAAAAGCAGCAGCGCAAGGGCATCAAGCCGGAAACCAAATTCCGGCCCGACGAGCCGTCGAAGTAGCGGCGGCGCTTACGGCCCGCCGTAGAGCCACGCGATGCTGTCGTAGGTCTGCTCGGCGGTGCGGCCGGAAATCGCCATGTCGCGCAATTCGGCGGCGACGCCGCGGGCGTGATAGAACTCGCCATAGACCCGCGCCATGATCTGCACACGGCCGGTGCGCAGATAACGGTCGTTCTGATAGTCCTGGAACGCGGCCGGCAGATCGTTGGGCTTGGCCGCGACCTTGTCGGCCAATACCACGGCGTCTTCGGTCGCCATGCAGGCGCCTTGCGCCAGATATTGCAGCATCGGATGCGCGGCGTCGCCGAGCAGCGTGACGTTGCCTTTGGACCAGTTCTTCACCGGCTCGCGGTCGCACAGCACCCACATGCGCCAGGTCTCGATGCGCTCCAAGAGGCGCAGCACTTCCGGCACCTGCTTCTTGAAGTGTTTGTGGAGCAGTTCGGTGCTGCCTTCGGCGTCCCAGCCTTCCTCGTAATGGTCGGAGTGGAAGACCGCGACCAGATTGTACAGTTCGCCGCGGCGCAGCGGGTAATGCACGAAGTGGGTGCGAGGGCCGGCCCACAGCACCACGTCCGGCCGCCACAGGTCGGCCGGCACGTCTTCCTTCTTGAGCACGGCGCGGTAGGCGATGTGGCCGGACACGCGCGGCTTGCCGTCGCCGACGATCTGCTCGCGGATGTGCGACCACACGCCGTCGGCGCCGATCAGCGCGCGGCCTTCCGCCACCTCGCCGGTGTTGAGCGTGACGCTGACGCCGTCGCCGTGGTCGGTGAAGCTCTCGACCTTGCGGCTGGTCTCCAGCGTGATCAGTCTGTTGCTTTGGCAGGCCTTGAGGAAGGCGCCGTGGATGTCGGCGCGGTGGATCACCGCATAAGGCTGGCCGAAGCGGCGCAGGAATTCGCCGTCGAGTGGCACCTTGGTGATCAGCTTGCCGGTGAGCGCGCAGCGCATTTCCTGCGACGGCGGGATGTGGGCGTCCGCCAGCGCCGCGTCCTTGAGCCCGACCTGGTCCAGCACGCGGAAGATGTTGGGACCGAGCTGAATGCCGGCGCCGACCTCCTTGAATTCGGACGACTGCTCGAACAGCCGCACCGGGAAGCCTTTATGCGCCAGCGCATAGGCGGCGATCAGGCCGCCGATGCCGCCGCCGGAAATCAGAAAGGGTCCGTTCGCGCGCGCCATGAGAGTTTCCCCGCTGTTCTTGAAGCTTCGAGTGGTTTCGGCGGGGACCATAAGACTTGGCGCGGCCCGGCGTAAAGCGCGCGGCGCGCGAAATAAAACGCCTGCCGGCGGGCCGGCGGGCGAGCAGCAAGGTGGTCATTCCGAAGCGCTCGCCTCAGGCGGGCGAACCCGCAATCCAGATGCGAACATTGCGCGGAACTGGATTCCAGGCTCACGCCGGAGCCTGCCCTCGGGCCGCGCTTCGCGCGGCCCCGTTGGGCGTGCACCGCAATGACGGAGTGGCTTACTTGACCACCTGGCCGCGAATTTCACCGGCCTTGTTCGCCGCGGTGTGGATGTTGACGTAGAGCCTGCCGGCCATCAGGTCGGCGGCTTGAGCGTCGTTGAGGGTGGCCGAGCCTTCGAACGGGCTCTTGTCGGCGCCGCCGATCGGGATGGCGACGCCGCCGTTCTTGCCGGCCTCGCCGGTGTGGAAGTGGGCGGCGGTCGCCGGGCCGCTGAGGCCCGAATAGCTGCCCTTCCAGGTGAGCTTCTTGGACGCGGTGTCGTAAGTGGCGGTGACCGCGCCCGAGCCCTTGCTGTCGGTCGGCGGGACTTCGTTCGAGGCCTTCAACTCGGCCTTCATGGCGACGGTCTCGGCGACGGCGGGCGCGGCAAACGCCAGCGCGGCGGCGCAGGCGAGGGCGGCCATAAAGGGCCGGCGGAACGATGTGGTCATCGGTGATCCTCCCAGTGGGCTGCAGGCTGACGCGCCAAAGTTGGCGCAAGCCGTCAGAGCCAACACCCGAACCCTGCCGCTTATTCCAGCTGTGACGGCGCGCCAACCGCGACCGGTATCGAGGTTGAGCAGGCGTCCCCGCAGGCGTCGCATTCCCAGTGGTGGCGGATCTCGCCGCCCTCGACGAACTCCGAGCACACCGGGGCGACCATCCAGTCGCCGCAGTTCGGGCAGCGCGTCGGAGCGGCGAAGGCGCGAATCGCGGAGATCTCCGGCTGACGGCAATGAAGCTGCATGGTCTCTGCCTCCTTCTCATTCAGACGATGGTCGAGCGATCACCCCCTGGAGGCTGAGGGGTAGCGGCGCATCGTGGCGGCGCGGAGACGGAACAATGAAACAGTGGTGGCCGGCGCGCTAAAGTTTCGTGACAGGCGTGCCGGTACAACGCGCCGCGCTTCGCAGTGCAGCAAGCATTCACGGGGGCATTTCAGCGCGTTACGGCGAACGCCCAGCCTTTGGACGGGTCCATGGTTTTGCCGGCTTCGTTAAAGGGGGTGGAGCCAAGGAGCCCCTCATCACGGTGAGTTGAACAGCAGCACCGTATGGATCGACGACACCACGAAATTGGACGCGCACAGAAACGCCATCACCGCGTCGACGTATTTCATGTTCGGCATGGTCGCACAGCCCGTTGCCCCGATAATCCCGCATCATGAATCAAAGCCGTATCGCTTCCGTTAAACGCAGCGGTGTCGAAACTATTAACGGCTGCGCTCAGCCGGTCGGTGACGCCCATGAGAATGCCCATGAGAAGGCCCGTGGGCGGAAAAGGCTTTCCGGCGCCCCCCGGATTGTGGAAGGCCGCCTTCCAGTGCTAGCCATGCGCCGGATCATCGAGACACAAGCGGGCGGGGCCATGTCCAAGGAAGCAATGCGTGCGGAAGCCGAGCGTCTGGTCAAAGAGGCCATGGCGAAAAACACCGTCGCGGTGAAGCGCGGCGCGACCCGCATCGAGACCAAATGCGGCAAATGCGGCGCGCCCAACCGCGTGTCGGCGGCGCCGGGCGAGACCCGCGTCGAATACACCTGCAAGGAATGCGGCCATAGGCAGAAGGCGCTGTAAGCGTTCTTCCGTCCCGAGCGGGACAGCGCGGCCTGACAGCTAGATCAGGTCTCTAAATCAGGTCTTGCGCCACCAGCTTCAGGAGATCCCGGCGCGGTTGGCGCGCCTGCTCGTAGAGCGCCGCGCCGCGGTCGCCGCCGGCGTCGATCAGGTCGCTTTTGTCGCAGGTGGCCGCGATCGTCAGGCCCATGCTGGCGAGATGGGCGTGACCCCGGCAGTACACCGCGAGCAGAGCGCGCGTGAACGGCGGAATGGTCTCGACCAGTTCTCTGATGTGTTGCGGGCTCGAGCGATACACGTCGCCCATCACGCTGTCGGAAACCGGGCAGGTGTCTTGTTCTTGACGCTGGCTTTGCATTGCATTCTCCGCGAGGCCGCGAAGATGCAAGAGCAGCAGTTAAGTCGGCGTAAAGCTTGACGCACGGCTGATGGATTTACGGCATCACTGCGTAGCGCGGCCCGCTTATGGCGTGCGTCTGTAGATTGCAACGATACCGAGCCAAAACGTGAGCGCGAGCATCAGAAGCATGGCGTGCAGCATCGGTGTCCTCCCGTCGCGACAATAACGGAAGGCGGGCGCGCAAGTCCGCACGCAATTAGCGCTATGCACCGCGCGGACGGTGGGCGGTTAACGGTCGCTGAGCGCGACCGAATAAATCGGTCCCGTTTTAGATCGATTGGCGGCTCGCCGGCATGTCGTCGAGCGGCAGCAGCGAGCGAATCGTACCGCTGGACAGCGACACCTTGCGGCGCTGGCTGTGGCCGGTTTCAGGCGTGGTGTCGGCGGTGCGGGCCTTGACGTACAAATCGCTGCCGAGATTGCCGCCGGCCCAGGCGAGGTCGTTCTCCTCGCAGCTTGCCGCAATCGCAAGCCCGATCGAGGCGAGATGCGCCCGCCGGTAGCAGTAGACCGCGAGCGCGGCGCGCACCTCGGGTGAAACGGTGTCGATAAGTTCGGCCAGACCGTGCGGGCTGGCGCGATAAAGCTGACCCAGAACGCTATCGGCTACGGGGCAGGGTTCTTCGTTGAGTTCGCGCATTGCAAATCCTCCGGTCCCCCCCGGGACGGTTCTGTTTGCAATGAAAACGTTAAGGATTCGGAAACCGTAACGGCGAGGCTGACTGCCCAAGCGCCCGTTCGGCAGCCTGCTAGCGGACCGGCTTTCGGGTTGCTGCAGGCGAGCCTTTGGAGTTGGGGCGCGGGGAGGCAACCGCTTCTTCCTGCTGCGCCACCAGATACGGCTCGTATTTGGCCAGCACGGACCGGTCCAAGGTCGCGATCTCCTGCATGGGCAAGCGCAACCAGACTTCGTCCTTGCCGAGCAGCGGGATGCCGAGATAGCCGCGCACCGTGAGGGTCTGGCCATCCGGGCTGAGCGACATCTTGGCGTGATAGACGTTGCCATCGCGCGGATCGAGAATATTGCCGCCCTCGTACGCCAGCCCTTGCCGCTTCATGTCGCGGATCAGCGAGAGGCCGAGAAATGGCGCGTTGCGCCGGTCGTCGACGCATTTGCTGCAGACCGGATTCGGCGGGTCCTGGGGCCGCGGAAACGCCTTGGCGACCGCGCCTTCGTAGATTCCGTCGCGTTCGACGAAAAGGAACCACACGATCGGTTGCCCCGAATCGTTCGTTTTTGCCCACAGGCCGGTGACGGTCGGCTCCTCGGCCGGCGCCTGCGAGGCCCAGGATCGAGTCTGGGCGTGGGACGCCGACGGAATTACCGCGACAAAGCAGGCAAAAAGGAGCGTCGCCGTTCGTGTCTTCATGCCGTCTGCCTACGTCTGGTGGACACAGTCTATGTTTTCTCTGAAACTATGGCGCTTTCACGAAACGTCGGCGCTTTCTGCAATCATTCCAAATATATACCGCTCATGGTACTCTATCAGCGCCGTAGCCTAATACCAGGAAAAATCGACAAGTGAGATCCTGACCGGTCATGTCCGACGCCAGCCTTGCCCTCAGCAATCTACGCGGCGTCGTGATCGTCATTGTTCTCGCCTTCCATTCCTCGCTCGCCTACCTCGCTTCGGTTCCCGCCGTGAGCGCTCGTTTCGATCAAGCGCCCTATACGTGGCAGGCGTTTCCCATCGTCGATACCCATCGCTGGCTCGGCTTCGACGTGTTTTGCGCCTGGCAGGACGTCAGCCTGATGTCGTTGATGTTCTTCCTTTCCGCGCTGTTCGTCGCGCCGAGCCTGGCACGCAAAGGGCCTTGGACCTATGCCACCGACCGGATTTGGCGGATCGGCGTTCCTTTCGTGCTGGTGATCATCTTTCTCAGCCCGCTCGCTCTCTACCCGGCCTATAGCGTCCGCTCGGTCAATCCGAGCGTTGCCGAGTTCTGGCAGCAGTGGACTTCCTTGCCGTTCTGGCCGACGGGACCGGAGTGGTTCTTGAACCTGCTCCTGATCATGAACCTGGCCGCGGTGGTCCTCTACGCCGCGGCGCCTGGGTTCCTTGAGCGGCTAGGGCGTTTCGCCGCCTGGGCGTGCGAGCGTCCGGCAAAATCGTTTGCGACCGTGACCGCTATTTCGCTTGTGGCCTACGTTCCGCTCGCGCTCGCTTATTCGCCGTGGAATTGGCTTTCGGTCGGACCTTTATCGGTGCAGCTCAGCCGGCCGGCGCAGTATTTGGTGTACTTCGTCGTAGGATTGGCCGTCGGGCAGATGGGGCTGAATCGGGGACTGCTGACCCGCGACGGCTTGCTTGCCCGTCGTTGGCTGTTCTGGCTTGGCGCCGCGGTCGTGAGCTTCTGCGCCTGGGCTGGCCTGACGTCGCTCACGATGCCGGACTGGGCCGAAGCTCCGCTCGCCGCGCAGATTGCCGCGACCGTCGCTTACCCTGTCGCCTGCGCCGCAGGGTGCCTGTTTCTGCTCGCCGCCTGTTTGCGGTTCAGCCGCAACCGTATAAAGATTCTCGACAGCCTTTCGGCTAACGCCTATGCGATGTACTTGGTGCATTACGTATTCGTGGTGTGGCTGCAATACGCTCTTCTTGGCAGCAACCTGTTTCCGATCGCCAAGTTCGCCATCGTGCTCGGTTGCAGCCTGATCCTGAGTTGGGCGAGCAGCGCTGCTCTCAACCGTTTCGTCCAGGGCCGCCTGCGTTTTTCCGGCCAACGAACGGTTGGGCCGGTGCCGCGTTAACCGGCTTATGGGAAAAGCGGGACCTTCATGCCACTGAATTTGATTCTTGCCTCGCGTAACCTCTTTCACGACCGGCTTCGCTTCGTCGCCACGATGGTTGGAATCGTGTTTTCCGTCGTGCTCGTCATGGTGCAGATGGGCCTCTATCTCGGCTTCGGACGGATGGTGACCACCGTGATCGAGCACACCTCCACCGATCTGTGGGTCATGCGGCACGGCACCAAGTGTTTCGAGGACCCGTCGCTGCTGACCGCCAACAAGCAGACTCGAGTCGCCGCGACCGCCGGCGTTGCCGAGGCCATTCCGCTGGTCATTGGATTTTCCGGCTGGATCCTGCCGAGCGGGGAGATAACGCCGGTCTTTGTCGTCGGCTCGGACTTGCAGACCTTGCAGCCGTGGAACCTTATCGAAGGCACCGTCCAGGCGCTCACGGTGCCCGGCGCGGTCGCCGTTGACCGCTCGTATTTCGAGCGTCTCGGCGTGTCGGGAATAGGCTCGAAGGCCGATATTCGCGGCCACCCCGTCAGCGTGGCTGCGATCACCGACGGCATCCGGTCGTTCACGACGACGCCTTACATCTTCACGGACATCCGCCTTGCGCGGACCTATACCGGCATCCCGTCGACCATGGCGAGCTACATGCTGGTCAAGCTGAGCCCGGGCGCAAACCTCGACACTGTCCGCCGCGAACTGCAGGCGAGTCTGCCCGACTCCGATGTTCTCACGTCAGCCGAGTTCAGCGAGCGCAGCCGCAAGTACTGGCTTTTCGGCACCGGGGCGGGGGCCGCGCTGTTCGCAGGCGCCATCCTCGGGATCATCGTCGGCACCGTGATTGTCGGGCAGACGCTCTATTCGAGCACCAAGGACCATCTTAATGAGTTTGCCACGCTGCGCGCGATGGGGTCCTCGCGCGGCTACATCTACAGCGTGATCATCTACCAGGCGCTGCTCAGCGCCGTCATCGGCTTCGGCCTTGCGACCCTTATCGGGTTTGCCGTCGTGCGATTGACGATCGGTGGCGCGCTGCCGGTCTTGCTCACGCCCACGCTCATTCTCGCCATGCTGGCATTGACCGTGGTCATGTGCGTCGCGTCGGCACTGGCCGCCATCTTTCGGGTCCTGCGCGTTGACCCTGTCCTGGTCTTCACGCGATGAGCGCTCCTGTTCTCGAAGCAAAGGACGTCACCAAGGTCCTGGGCGGCGGCGCCGCGCGGGTGGACGCGCTCAGGGGCGTCAGCCTGGCGCTGCGCGGCGGCGAGTTGACCGTGTTGATGGGCCCTTCAGGGAGCGGCAAGACCACGCTGCTCTCGGTTCTCGGCTGCATGCTGGCGCCGACGTCCGGGTCGGTACAG
>CAYJPU010000075.1:0-13956 GCA_964372105.1 uncultured Undibacter sp. | reverse complement strand
ACCAGCCGCTCGGCCTGCGGCCGTCGGTCACGGCGGAAAACAACTAAGCGCGGCAGTACGGTCAGGCGGCGACTTTTGGTCGCGTCGCTGAAGCGCGTACGTTTAATTTCGCCTGCTCACTGGCACCCGCGAAATCGATTAACGTGTTGATTGAACAAGACGCGCCGGCGTCTCGGCGCACTTTAGGTTAGCAAGCGCGTGCTGGCAAAATGACAGAACCTGACAGGGCCGCCGATGGTCCAAACGAATCTCAGAACCCCGCGGCAAAAGCCGAGCCCAAAACCTTCCGTCCTGCCGTTAAAATTGCAGCTGCGCTGCTTGTGCTGGCGGTGTTTGCTGTATTTGCCAAACTGTTCTTTTGGCTTGCACCGGACTTCGGGTGGACGACGCCTTCGAATGTTGCGGACCTCGCTAGCCCCCTTATCTACAGTAAGGAAGAGTTGCGGCGCGACCTGCCGCATTTCACCGAGCGACAGGGCGGAAAATGCATTGAGATACGCAGCGGCTTGAACTGGGATCCGCGCTTTGGCTTTGCCAGCAAGAAATTGGACAAGGATTGCGTCCGAAAGCTTTTCACCGCCCACGAAAAGTCAGTCGTTCTCATGGGTGGTTCCGCGATGGAGAACAATCAAGCCCCTAATTATCTCACGACCATCGACAGCTACGCGTTTGGGAACGATACGTCCTTCGCCAGTCTGAATCTCGCCGAATCGGGCGCGCGTCACTCCAATATGCTGATCAGGTTCCTGCACGAGGTCGTGGAGTTGCATCCGACCTATGTGGTGTTTCTCGACGGCTTCAACGAATTCAATTCGGTCCGGCTCGGCGGCGATCCTGAAGACGACTTCTATTGGACGGCCGGCGTCAAGGACCGGGTGCAGCGCCCATTTATTTATTATCGTGACAAGCTGTTGGAAAAAAGCCGCCTTTTGCAAGCACTCGCCGTCAAGACGGGGTTCATCAACTCGGCTCGAGTCCCACGGGACTTTATCGACCCAAAAGGCGTCGTGCAGGCTGCGGAATATTACGTCAAGATGCGTGCATACACTGAAACGATGTGCGAGGCCTACCGCATCAAATGCATCTTCGTCGTCCAGCCGGTGGCGCTGTTGGACAATGCGCCGAACGAGGCCGCCAAAAAGGCCACCGTCGACCACCTGAAGTCGTTCATATCCGATGTCGGGGTCTACAAGGGCGGCTACGAGTATATTTTCAGCAAGGCTGGCACCAAAGTTTTGGATGCAACGCGCCTTTTTGAGGGTCAAGACGACATCTATATCGATGTAGTTCACTTCAATAAGCGTGGCTCGAAGCTGATTGGCGAGTTCATCCATTCCGCCTTGAAATAGCGGCGTCCACGGTGTGGGCAGCGGTGCGTTCAGCGGCGCGGCCTACCGCTCGGGGTACGGGCTTAATTCTAGCGCCGCGTCACGTCTTGCCGGAGAAGATCATGCAGGTGGTGGTGGCGTGGGCGTAGAGCTTGCCGGCGCTGTCCTTGACGTCGCCTTCCGAGGTCGCCACCGAGCGGCCGCGGTGGATGACGCGGCCTTCGGCGCGCACCGGGCCGGTGTCCTTGGTCAGCGGCCGCACCAGATTGAGCTTTAATTCGAGCGTGGTCCAGGCATCGCCCTTGGCGAGCGTCGAGAAGATGGCGCAGCCGAGCGCGGAATCGAGCAGGGTCGCGGCGAAGCCCGCATGCACCGTGCCGATCGGGTTGTAGTGGCGAAACGCCGGCACGCCCTCGAACGTCGCGCGGCCGCTGGCAACCGCGATCAGGTGGAAGTCGAGCACCTCGCTGATCGGCGGGTTCGGCAGCGTGCCGGCGATGATGCCCTGCAGAAAGCTCAGGCCGTCATAGGCCCTGAGCACGTCGGGCGGAACCACGCCGTAGAGTTTTTCGCTCACCTTGACCCCCGCACTATATGTGGCGCGAGCATAGCGGTGCTTTCACGCCAGATCGAGCCGGAATGGAACGCCTTCGGCGGCGGCTTGCCCGGGGCCGATGCTCTCGATCGCGCGCACCATGCGGCCGTCGCGCTTGAGCAGGCGGTCGGCGATGGCGACGATGCGGGCATTCGGCTGGGCGGTGCGCGAGGCGTTGCGGATCGCCTGGGCGATCTGCAACTCATCGCGGGCCGGGTTGAGCGCGCAGGCCGCGACATAGGCGCCCGCCGTCGAGCGGCTGATGCCGGCGAAACAATGCACCACCATCGGCGTCGAACGGTCCCAGGCGGCGGCGAAATCGATCAACTGCTGCACGTGCGCGTCGGCCGGGGCGTCGTAGCCGTCGGCCGGCGCCACGATGTCGTCCATCGCCAGGACGAGATGGTTTTCCGGCGCGATGTGGCTCGGCCGCGTCACCCGGTCGATGAGCCGCAGCATGGTGACGATATGGCGCGCCTTGGTCTCGTCGACCGTGGCGTAGAGCCGTGACAGCGAGCAGACGTGGATCATGACATCAATCTGGGTCGTGGGGCGAGTAGGATCAAGCCCGCAGCAGCTTCTCGAAACGCTCGACGAAGCGCGCTTTTGCGGTGCCGGCCGACCAGGGCGTGAGATAATCGCGCTCCAGCGCGGCGGAGAATTTCGGCGGCGGTCCGAAGAACCTGCGCGCCTCCGCGTCGGCGAAACCGGCAAGGCGGGTGGCTTCCAGGTAAGCGGCGCTGCGGTCGGCGGCCTTGATCAGCGCCGTCAGCGTGTCCGGCAGCTTGACGGGCACACCGAAGCGCAGATGGATGGCGGCGAGCAGCCGCTTCTCGACGGCCTTGTAGCTGTCGCCGATCACCACCTTGAACGGCGAGATCATGTCGCCGACGACATATTCCGGCGCGTCGTGCAGCAGCAACGCGAGCCGTGCGTTCTTGTCGAGCCGCGGCAGCTTGGCGCGTGCCAGCGCCTCGACCAGCAGCGAATGCTGCGCGACCGAGAAAATGTGCGCGCCTTTGGTCTGCCCGTTCCAGCGCGCGACGCGCGCCAGGCCGTGCGCGATGTCTTCCAGTTCAACATCGAGCGGCGAGGGGTCGAGCAGGTCGAGCCGCCGGCCCGACAGCATGCGCTGCCAGGCGCGCGTATTCTTCGAGGCCGCTGGCTTGCTCATCGTTTCTTGGCTGGCTTGTGCACGAGCTTGGCGCAGGCGGCGTGCCGGTGACAGGTCGTCAGATGGTCGTTGACCATGCCGACCGCCTGCATGAAGGCATAGACGATGGTCGGGCCGACGAACTTGAAGCCGCGGCCGATGAGTTCCTTCGACATCTTGCGCGACATATCGGTCTCCGCCGGCACCTGCCCGCGCGTGCGGAATCCATTGACCTTCGGCTGGCCGTCGAGGAAATCCCACAGCAGCGCCGAGAAGCCGGGGCCTTTCTCCATGATATCGAGATAGGCACGCGCCGAGTTGACCGCGCCTTCGATCTTGGCGCGGTTGCGCACGATGCCGGCGTCCTGCATCAGCTTCTCGACCTTGGCCGGCCGGTAGCGTGCGATCTTTTCCGGCTCGAAATTGTCGAAGGCTTTGCGGAAGTTATCGCGCTTGCGCAGGATGGTGATCCACGACAGTCCGGCCTGGAAGCCGTCGAGCATCAGCTTCTCGTACAGCGCGCGGTCGTCATATTCCGGCACGCCCCATTCTTCGTCGTGATAGGCGATGTATAGCGGGTCCTGCCCCGGCCAGGCGCAGCGGGGCAGACCATCAGGATGCAGAATGGCGCTCATTCCGGCGCCTTCGTGTCGCCTGGCCATTGGAACGTCGCCCATGGCGGCTTCACGGCACGAATTTCGATGCCGCCGGCGGTGAGCGGCGTACCGGCCTTCAACGCGTCGTCGACGCGGTCGAGGCGCAGAAGCGCGAGCCCGCGGCCGTTCGCGGTCGAGCCGAGCTGGCCGACCTGCTTGTCGCCGGCCATCACCGGCAGGCCCTCCAATGGCGAGAATTCGTCATAGGCGACCGGCACCACGCGGCTGCGCGCGGTCGCGCGATGCTCGACGCGCGATACGACTTCCTGTCCGACATAGCAGCCCTTGCCGAAGTCGACGCCGTTGAGCTGGTCCATGTCGGCTTCGTGCGGGAAGGTGTCGCCGTAGATGAAGTCGTGGCCGCCGCGCGGCACGCCGAGCGCGATGCGGTGCGTGTCGTAGGCGTCGGCGTCGGTGAGCGTGGCGCCGAGATCGGCGGCCGCCTCGGCGGCAAGATGCGCCGGCAGCATGATGCGGGTGCCGAGCGCACGGACGCGCGGGTCAGGGTAGCCCAGGCCATAGTCGGTCTCGCCGCCGCCCGGCCACACGGCCATGACGCCGAGCGCTTCCGACAGGTTCTCGGCGGTCACCTTGGCGCGTAGCTTGTAGAAATTGAGCTTGGCGACCAGTTCCGGCGCCAGCGCGCGTGGCACGTCGAGGTAGAAGCCGCCGCCGTCCTCGGCCGGCGCCTCGACGACGATGCAGTCCACGATGATCTTGCCCTGCGGCGTCAGCAGCGCGGCGAAACGGGGACTGCTAGGGGCGATCTTGCCGACATCGTTGGTCAGCAGCCCATTGAGGAAGTGCCGGGCGTCGTCGCCGGCGACCTTGACCACGCCGCGGTCGGGAAGGAGCGCTGCCTGCATTGTCTTTCTCGGGCCCCACAGTCTCTCGAACTATGTCTCTTGCCAGAACCTGTGCCGAAACGTAAGCGCTGTCGGGCAAACCTCAAGTTCCCGGTGAGAGGCCCGGCATGGCCGAAACCTACGACCTCGTTCTCAAAGGCGGCATCGTCGTCAACCACGACGGCGAGGGCCAGCGCGACTTAGGGCTCCGGGGCGGCCGCATTGCGGCCGTGGGCGACCTGTCGCGCGCCTCGGCCGGCGAGGTGGCCGACTGCCGCGGCCTGCACGTGCTGCCCGGCGTCATGGACACGCACGTCCATTTTCGCGAGCCGGGCCTGACCCACAAGGAAGACCTGGAATCGGGTTCGCGCGGCGCGGTGCTCGGCGGCGTCACCGCGGTGTTCGAGATGCCGAACACCGACCCGTCCACCACCGGTCCGGAAGCGCTGGCCGACAAGGTCAAGCGCGCGCATCACCGGATGCATTGCGACTTCGCCTTCTACGTCGGCGCCACGCGCGACAACACGCGCGACCTCGCCGAGTACGAGCGGCTGCCGGGCGCCTGCGCCGTCAAGGTGTTCATGGGCTCTTCGACCGGCTCGCTGCTGATCGAGGACGACGACGGCGTGCGCGCCGTGCTCAAGACGATCAACCGCCGCGCCGCGTTCCATTCCGAGGACGAGTACCGGCTGCGCGAGCGCATGAACCTGCGCATCGAGGGCGACCCGCGCTCGCATCCGGTCTGGCGCGACGCCACCACCGCGCTGATGTGCACGCAACGGCTGATCCGGCTGGCGCGCGAAACCGGCAAGCGCGTCCACGTGCTGCACGTCACCTCCAAGGACGAGGCCGAGTTCCTCGCGCAGCATAAGGACGTCGCCACCGCGGAGGCGACGCCGTCGCATCTCACGCTGTTCGCGCCGGATTGCTACGAGCGGCTCGGCACGCTGGCGCAGCTCAATCCACCGGTGCGCGATGCCGGCCATCGCGAAGGGCTGTGGCACGGCCTCGCCCAGGGCGTGATCGACAGCATCGGGTCCGACCATTCCCCGCACACGCTCGAGGAAAAGGCGCACTCTTATCCGAAGACGCATTCCGGCATGACCGGCGTGCAGACGCTGGTTCCGATCATGCTCGACCACGTCAACGCCGGCCGGCTGTCGCTGATGCGCTTCGTCGATCTCACCAGCGCCGGTCCGGCCCGCGTGTTCGGCATCGCGTCCAAGGGCCGCATCGCGGTCGGCTACGACGCCGACATCACGGTCGTCGATCTCAAGCGGCGGCAGACCATCACCAACGACTGGATCGCCTCGCGCGCCGGCTGGACGCCTTATCACGGCGTCGAGGTCACCGGCTGGCCGGTCGGCACGCTGGTGCGCGGCCACAAGGTGATGTGGGAAGGCAGCGTAAGTGCGCCGGGTCAGGGCGAACGCGTGCGGTTTCTGGAAACGCTGGACGCCTGATCGCCAGTTGGCGGTACCGGCGCTTTATGGCAACGTCCCGCCGCCTCGGGGTTGTTGCAGTTTTCCCCAAGGCTTTTGCGGCGCAAGTTCTCCGAGAATTGCAAACCAGATACAACCCTATATCACATAACAACACACTTCGCGTCCGGGCTGGGTTTGCGCGGAACGCCGAGGGCAGGGACGATAATGGGTGGCGATCTCGTTTCGCTCCGCATGCTGGTGGTCGCAGCGACGCGGCCGGAGCAGGAGCTTTGGCGCCAGGGCGCCGGTATGGCCTCGGTTCCGATCGATTTCGAGGCGCAGGACGCCGCCAGCGCCACCGGCACGCTCGCCAATGGCGGCACCGAAATCTGCCTTGTCGACGGCGCTTTGCCGGATGCTTTCAAGACCGCCGTGGTGGCGGCCGCGCGGGCGGCGAAGCCCGCGCCGCTGGTGTTCGTCACGGCGGTGCGCGGCAGTCCGCGGCTCGACGGCGCGAACGGCATGCTGGCAAAGCCGGCGACCGCCGAGGACGCGCGCAAGCTGATCGATATCTGCGTCCGCACCAAGATCCCGACCCGCGTCCTGATCGTCGATGATTCCGGCACCATGCGCAGCATCGTGCGCAAGATCTTGTCGGCCAGCCGGTTCGCGCTTGCGGTCCATGAAGCGGCCGAAGGCATCGCCGCGCTCGCCGAACTGCGCTCCGGCAATTTCGGATTGGTGTTTCTCGACTACAACATGCCCGGCTTGAACGGCTTCGAGACGCTGTCGGAGATCAGGCGCGAGATCCCGAACGTCGCGGTGGTGATGATGACCTCGACGGTGGACAACGCCATCGCCGACCGCGCGCATGCGGCGGGCGCGCTCGCCTTCCTGAAGAAGCCGTTTTATCCGGCCGACATCGATGCGGTGCTGGAGCGCTATTACGGCCTCAGCCTGCCGGCGAGCGGCGTCAACGCCTGACCGGCGGCGGCCTGAAATTCAGCGGCTTGATTGTGGGACTTACTGGCGCGCCTGGTCGAGCGAGAACTCGCCGTTGCGGATGCGGGTGCCGAGACCTTCGGTGAAGGTGGCCGCCGCTTCCTCGCCATAGGTGCCGACGAACTCGGCCAGCGCCGCGAACAGGCAGGCCTGTGCCAGGCAGTCGCCGTCGATGCCGTCGAGCTTGGCTTCCGCCCAGGCTTCCTGAAGGTAGCCAAGCGCCACGCGCTTCTGCTCGTGTTCCGGTACCGGCTCGCGCGTCTGAATCGAACGGTCTGTCGTGGTCATTGCAGCGTGGCTTTCGTACCGGGGCGTCCGTCACGGCCGCCGTCCCAACGATTCGAACGTTAGCACGCGGCCCGGGCCGCCACAGCGCACAATAAAGAAAAGGTTAACAACGGCGGGCTAATTGGCGTAGCGCGCGGTGATTTCGCGGGAGATTTTAGCGCCTTCGTCGAGATAACGGCGAATGGCGAGGTCCGCGGCCGGGGTACAGGTGCGATAAGTCTGTTGAAAACCCCGGTAACCGCGATTGAAGCTGGCCACGATCTTGCGCCGGCGTTCACCACTCGGCGCCTCGGCATCGACCAGCGCCTGCATCTCGTTGCGCCACTTCTGGCCCTCGTTGGCTCCGCAGACGCCCCGTAGGTAATGCAGCGCGCCGAGGATTTCGGCGAGCCGCGCCAGGTCGGGATCGAACGGCGCCACGGACTCCTGCGCTCGCGCCGGCAAAGCGAGGCAGAGCACGACCGAACCGATGGTGAGAAGCCTGCGCCCCCAGATCATGGCCGTTGATATGCGCTGGCACTGCGGCATCCGCAAGGCGTCCGCTCAGGTGGGGCGGTCGACGAGCGCGACGGCGGCGGTCACGATTTCGGCCAGGCCCTCGGTCGTTTCCAGCCCGGCAAGCGCCGCGGGCTCGAGCCAGCGCGCGTCGTCGAGCTCGTCGTTGAGCATCGGCTCGCCGGACAGCCAGCGCGCCGCGAAACACAGGATGACGAAGTGCCGCTCGACCGCGCCTTGCGCGTCGCGCATGATCACCTCGCGATGGCCGGCGAGTGCCACCGGCTCGATCGCGAGCCCGGTCTCCTCGCGCACTTCGCGCACGACCGCGTCAGCGAGCGTTTCGCCGGTCTCCACCACGCCGCCGGGCACCGTGTAGACCGCCAGCGCCGGCCGGCGGGCACGCCGCACCACCAGCACCTTGCCGTCGCGCACGATGGCCGCGCTGACGGCGAGGAACGGGCGTTCGGGATAGGTGCGGGCGTCGGCCATGGCTTCACGTCTTCATCAGGCCGTCGATGACGGCCTGCGGCGCGCCGGCCGGGACGGCGTCGGCATTGCCGTTGATCAGCGCGCCGATGTGGGCGGCGAGCGGCCGCAGCAAGGCGGCGGCGCGGGCGGCGATGTCGCCGGCGGCATCCTCCGGCATGCCGGTCGCGAGCGCCGTGCGGGTCGCCTCCAGCACGGCGTTCATCGCGCCGGCCAGGGTGTTGAGCCGCTCACGCACGGCCGGATCGGCGGCGTCGTAGGCGGCAATCGCCAGATCGCGTCCGGCGAAACGGGAGGCGCTGAAATGCTGACGATAGCTCACCGGCCGCCAGCTCAGGAAATCGGCGAGGCAATCCGGACAGCTCGACAGCATTTCGAGCAGCATGATCGCTTCGTTGAAATGGTTCAGGTAGTCGGTGGCGAGCCCGGTCGCTGGATTGATGTTGGCGTCGGCGAGCCGGCGTGCGTCGGTGGCCGCGCCGGCGCGTGGTCCATCCGCCGGTTGCGCCGGTGCGATGCAATCCTGATATTGCATGAGGCTCGCCTGAATTCGTCGGGGCGTAGTGTCTTTCCTGCGGGTTAAGGCGCGCTTAACCACGTGGGTTTCAGGGCTTTAGGTCATGTGTGGCAGGTATACGCTCACCTCCGCGCCGGAAGCGATCCGGGCGCTGTTCCGCTATGACGAGTACCCGAACTTCCCGGCGCGCTTCAACATCGCGCCGACCCAGCCGATCGCGATCGTGCGCATGGTCGACGGCAAGCGGCAGTTCGCGCTGGTGCGCTGGGGCCTGCTGCCGTCATGGGTCAAGGACCCGGCGGCGTTCTCGCTGCTGATCAACGCGCGCGGCGAATCCGTGTGCGACAAGCCGGCGTTCCGCGCCGCCATGAAGCGCCGCCGCTGTCTCATTCCGGCCGACGGCTTCTACGAATGGCAGGCCACGGGCAAAGGCCCGAAGCAGCCGTTCTACGTCCACGCCAGATCGGGCATGCCGCTCGCCTTCGCCGGTCTATGGGAAACCTGGATGGGGCCGAACGGCGAGGAAATGGAGACGGCGACCATCGTTACGACGAATGCGAATAGCACGCTGCGCCCCCTTCATGACCGAATGCCGGTTGTTGTACCGCCCGACGCCTTCGACCTCTGGCTCAACACGGGCGAGGTCGACGACAAGACCGCGGAGGGGATCATCCGGCCGGCGCCCGAAAACCTGCTCGTCCGTCATGAAGTCTCGACCGCGGTCAACCGCACCGCCAACGACAATCCGACGCTCATCGACCGCTTCGACGTGAGCGCCCCGAAGCCCGCCGCGGCCCCGCGTGCGCGCGCCAAGGGTACCAAGCGCGCCAAGAGCGACGACGGGCAGGGCGCATTGTTTTAGCCCCTACAGCACCTTGCCCGGATTGAGGATGCCGTTCGGGTCGAGCATCGCCTTGATGCCGCGCATCAGCTCCATCGCGACCGGGTCCTTCACCTTCGGCAAGGTGTCGCGCTTGAGCTTGCCGATGCCGTGCTCGGCCGAGATCGAGCCGTCGTACTTCAGCACGATCTTGTCGACCACCGCGTTCACCTCGCCCCAGCGCGCCAGGAACTTGGCGGGGTCGGCGCCGAGCGGCTGGCTGACGTTGAAATGCATGTTGCCGTCGCCGAGGTGGCCGAACGGCACCGGCCGCGCGCCGGGGATCAGCTTCTGCACCGCCGCGCTCGCTTCTTCGAGGAAGTCCGGCACGGCCGCGATCGGCACCGAGACGTCGTGCTTGATCGAGCCGCCTTCCGGCTTTTGCACCTCGGGCAGCGAGTGGCGCATGTGCCAAAACGCCTTGGCCTGGTCGAGGCTCGCGGCGATGGTGGCGTCGTTGATGAGGTCGTCCTCGGCCGCCGCCGCCAGCAATTGCTCGACGCTGTCGCGCAGGCCTTCGGCGTTCTGCGACGACACTTCCATCAGCACGTACCACGGATGCTTGGTGCCGAGCGGATCGCGGATGCCGTGGCCGTGCTTGACGGCCATTTCGATCACCGCGCGCGTGATCAGCTCGAAGCTCGTCACCATGCCGCCGGCGCGCGCCTGCGCGAGGTTGAGGAGCTTCACCGCGGCGGCCGGCGACGGCAGGCCGATGAAAGCGGTCTCGACCGCGCGCGGCCGCGGGAACATCTTCAGGGTCGCGGCGGTGATGACGCCGAGCGTGCCTTCGGCGCCGACGAACAGGTGGCGCAGGTCGTAGCCGGTGTTGTTCTTCTTCAGCTTCGACAGCAGGTTCATGAGACGGCCGTCGGCCAGCACCACTTCGACGCCGAGCACGAGATCGCGCGTGATGCCATAGGCGAGCGCGCCGGTGCCGCCGGCATTGGTGGAGAGATTGCCGCCGATGGTGCAGCTGCCTTCGGCGCCGAGCGAGAGCGGGAACAGGCGGTCGACGCCGGCCGCCGCTTCCTGCGCTTTCTGCAGCACGACGCCGGCATCGACCGTCATGGCATTGGAGTCGGTGTCGATGGCGCGGATCTTGTCGAGCCGGGTGAGCGACAGAATGATCTCGCCGTCGAACGGAATCTGCCCGCCGACCAGGCCGGTGTTGCCGCCCTGCGGCACCACCGCCGTCTTGGTTTCGTTGGCAAGTTTGAGAATGGCCTGGACCTCGGCGACCGAGCCGGGCCGCAGCATCATCGCGGTGCGGCCGTGATAGATGCCGCGGCCTTCGATCAGGAACGGCGCGAGCGCCGTCTGATCGGTGATCGCGTAGCGGTCGCCGACGATCGCCGCGAAGCGCGGCAGCAGATCGGGCGCGGGCGCGCGGCGCAACAGTTCGTTCATTCCCGAATTCCTTGTGCGTTCCAATTTTCTTGCGGTCTCGTTGTTACGGCCTACCTTCTTAAGGTCTGGGCGCGGCGGCGCGCGCGAGCCGGTCGTTGATCGCCTCGCCGAGGCCGTCTGGCGGAATTGTCATTACCGCGACGGCGCGCACGCCGGAAGCGTCCAGCGCGCGCAAATGCGAGAACAGATGGGCGGCCGCTTCGATCGGATTTCCGCTTGGTGAAAGATTGAGCGTGAGCCCGGCATGGGCCGGCGCCGGGCCGAAGGCGAGCAGCGCTTCGCCGGCTTCCGCATTGTCGGCATTCAGCCGCAGCCGCGCCTTGGGCGCGTAGTGCGAGCTCAGCATGCCGGGCGCGAGCGGGGCAGTGTCGTCGGCGGGCACGGCGGCAACGCCGAGCGGATGGCCGAGCACGCGCTCGATGGCCTCGCGTGGCAGCCCGCCCGGCCGCAGCAGCGTCGGCTCGCCCAGGCACGACACGATGGTGGACTCGACCCCGACATCGCAGGGTCCGCCGTCGAGCACCAGGTCGATGCGCCCGCGCAGGTCGTTCAGCACGTGGGCGGCGCTGGTCGGGGACACGTGGCCGGAGCGGTTGGCGGACGGCGCCACCACTGGGCCGCCGAAGGCCTCGAGCAGGGCATGTGCGATGGCATGTGCGGGGACTCGGACCGCCACGCTGTCGAGACCCGCCAACGCCAGATCAGAGACGCCGCAGTCCGGCCGCTTCGGCAGCACCAGGGTCAGCGGGCCGGGCCAGAAGGCGGCGGCGAGGCGCTCGGCGTCGGCGTCGAACAGCGCCAGCCGGTGGGCGCTCGCGGTATCGGCCACGTGGGCGATCAGCGGATTGAAGGCCGGGCGGCCCTTGGCCGCGTAGAGCCTGGCCACCGCCTCGCCGTTGTTGGCGTCGGCCCCGAGCCCATAGACGGTCTCGGTCGGGAAGGCGGCGAGCCCCCCGGCCCTGAGGCAGCGGGCGGCCGCCTCAATGGCCTCTGGGTCGGCCTGCAAGACCCGCGTTAAGGCCCGCGTTGCCGGCTCGGCGGTCATGGTGTTCTCAATGCTTGCGTTTAGGGGCACGGCGGTTATAAGACCGGCCACCAGTCGGAGTGTAGCGCAGTCTGGTAGCGCACCACGTTCGGGACGTGGGGGTCGCAGGTTCAAATCCTGCCACTCCGACCAATATTTCAAACACTTAGCATTTTCCATCCCTGTTTCGGGCCGCCGCCTCGACGGGTTCGGCCACCGCTAAACGTGAGCGACTTTTATCAAATGTCGCCGATTTCCAAGGAAAATAACCTCCGACCGCCTCGTCTGAAACGGGGTGTTCCCGGTGGCTCCCACAAGTGCCCCCTTGATCTCAAAATAAGATACTATTAGGATGTTGACTAAATTTAGTCATTGAGGTTATCCGCTATGAATACGTCGAATGCTCTCTTCAAGAATCCATTCCGACCAGGGGCAGGCCACATGCCTCCTTATTTGGCTGGGCGGGAAGCAGAGGAGAAGGAATTTCGGCGGTTGCTCGCGCAAGACACAATCTTGGAAAACCTAATTCTCACCGGCTTGCGCGGTGTAGGAAAAACAGTACTCCTCGAAAAATTCAAACCGATTGCGATTCAGGATGGATGGCTTTGGGTTGGAACGGATTTGTCCGAAACAATCAGCGTTAGTGAGACCAATCTAGCGATCCGTATTCTTACCGATTTATCAGTTGTAACGTCATCGTTCACTTTGAATGCTGGCGCAACCAACAAGGTTGGCTTTACGAATAAGTCAGATCAGTTGTTTCAGCCCATCGATTACGCGTACCTGTCTAAGATTTTTGAAGAAACGCCTGGTGTCACATCCGACAAGCTAAAAGCCGTATTGGAATTTGTATGGTCAGTAATTCAACAGACTGATCGAAAGGGAATTATTTTCGCCTACGATGAAGCGCAGAATCTTGCAGACAATGCCCAGAAGGAGCAGTACCCGCTCTCAGTTCTTCTTGACGTCTTTCAATCTTTGCAGAGAAAAGACGTTCGCTTTATGCTTGTGCTTGTTGGACTTCCGACTCTGTTCCCAAAATTGGTAGAAGCCAGAACTTACTCGGAGCGAATGTTTAGGGTCGTTTCACTTGGCCAACTGAGTGCTCGCGATGCGCGTGACGCAATTACAAAGCCTGTTGAGAATACGGATTGCCCAGTAACCTTCGCTGATGATTCAGTAGATCTTGTCGCAGGAATTTCTGGAGGCTATCCGTATTTCATACAATTTGTTTGCCGAGAGGTATTTGACATTTGGGTTCAGAATCCAGATGCCGCCATTCCACAAGACGCGATAACAAGAAAACTCGATACAGATTTCTTTTCAGGCAGATGGGCGAGAGCGACGGATCGGCAACGAGAGTTGCTTTACGTGATCTCGCAGTTGGAAAATTGCGACGAAGAGTTTTCGGTGCAAGATATTGTTTCTGCCTCAGAGACAAGCCTCGAAAAAGGCTTCAGTAGCAGTCACGTAAATCAGATGTTGTCGGCTTTAGCTAACTCCGGCCTTGTTTATAAGAACCGTCACGGTCGGTATATGTTTGCAGTGCCTTTAATGGCAGGCTTCATAAGGCGCCAATATCAAAATTAGCCGCATGCACTCGTGGCGTTTTGCATGCCGGGATTTCGCGTGCGGTCTGCACCTCGACTGGGCAGCAGTTTAGAGTGCCGATACTGTGGCGGCCACTGCTTCGCGGGTGTGGATCGTGAACAAACGTGGCCGAAAGCGGCCAAAAAAATGCTGATCTTTCAAGGCTTCAAAGGTCGGGGCCATCGTTCGGGACGTGGGGGCCGCTGGTTCAAATCCTGCCACTCCGACCATTCATTCAGACATTTAGCGCGGTTTTCCAA
>CAYJPU010000074.1:0-14004 GCA_964372105.1 uncultured Undibacter sp. | reverse complement strand
CGCTGTGGTGGGCCGTGCGCGGCACGGCGGCGAAATTCCTGTTCGAACGGCCGGCCGCTTTCCACTTAAGCGAGCCCAAGCGCAGCGGCACGCTACAGGCCGCCGAATAAGTCCACAGGCGCCACCGGGCGCATTGATTCACGGACGCCAACGGCCCACATTCGGGCCATGCCAGCATCCCCCAAGCAGTCCAAAGCCGCCGATCCCGCGTCCGTCAAAGCCGCGCCCGCGAATCCGGCGGCGCGCCCGCTCAAGAAGGGCGACCATCTCTTCCTGGTGGACGGCTCCGGCTATATTTTCCGCGCCTATCACGCGCTGCCGCCGCTGACGCGCAAGTCCGACGGGTTGCAGGTCAACGCCGTGCTCGGCTTCTGCAACATGCTGTGGAAGCTGCTGGCCGAGATGCCGGCGGACAATAGGCCGACTCATCTCGCCGTCATCTTCGACAAGTCCGAGAAGACCTTCCGCAGCGACTTCTATCCCGAGTACAAGGCGCACCGGCCGGAAGCGCCCGAGGACCTGCGCCCGCAGTTCCCGCTGATCCGCGACGCGGTGCGCGCCTTCGAAATTCCCTGCCTGGAGCAGGCCGGCTTCGAGGCCGACGACCTGATCGCCACGTACGCGCGGCTGGCCTGCGAGGCCAAGGCCACCACCACCATCGTGTCGTCCGACAAGGACCTGATGCAGCTCGTCGGCAACGGCGTCACGATGTACGACACCATGAAGGACAAGCGCATCGGCCGCGACGAGGTGATCGAGAAGTTCGGCGTCGGGCCGGAAAAGGTCATCGAGGTGCAGGCGCTGATCGGCGACACGAGCGACAACGTGCCGGGCGTGCCGGGCATCGGCGTCAAGACCGCGGCGCAGTTGATCGGCGAATACGGCGACCTCGAAACGCTCTTGAAGCGCGCGAGCGAGATCAAGCAGGACAAGCGCCGGCAGACGCTGATCGACAACGCCGACAAGGCGCGCGTCTCCAAGCGTCTCGTCACACTCGACCAGAACGTGCCGCTCGACGTCGCGGTCGACGAGCTCGCCGTGCACGAGCCGGACTACAAGCACCTCATCGCCTTCCTCAAGGCGATGGAGTTCACCACCATCACCCGCCGCATCGCCGAGAAGACCGGCATCGACGCGTCGCAGATCGAGGCGGACGCGAAGCTCTCTTCATCTTCCATCCCTCCCCAATCTCAGCTTGTCATGGCCGGGCTTGACCCGGCCATCCATGAAACGTCTCCAAGCGCTCGGGGCGAAGGCCGCATGGACCCCCGGGTCAAGCCCGGGGGTGACGGGCAGAGTTCGGGGAGAGGTGGAGACAACCCCCTCACCCCGATCGCGCTCGCCACCGCTCGCGCCGAGAAGGCGCGCAGCGCCAAGGTCGACCGCACGAAGTACGAGACCGTGCAGACGATCGGGCGCCTGAAACAATGGGTCGAACGTGCGCGCGACGCCGGCGTGGTCGCGGTCGACACCGAGACCACCAGCCTCGATCCGATGACCGCGCATCTGTGCGGTTTCTCGCTGGCAGTGGCGCCGAACGAAGCCTGTTACGTGCCCCTCGGTCATGAAGAGGGCGGCGGCGAAGGCGGCAGCGACCTGTTCGCGCCGGAAGCCAGGCTGTGCGCCGACCAGATCCCGGAGGCGGACGCGCTCGCCGCGCTCAAGGCGCTGCTGGAGGACGAAAGCGTCCTCAAAGTGGCGCAGAACATGAAGTTCGACTGGCTGGTGTTCCGCCAGCGCGGCATCGAAACCGCCGGCTACGACGACACCATGCTGATCTCCTACGTGTTAGACGCCGGCAAGAACGGCCACGGCATGGACGATCTCGCCAAGCGCTGGCTCAACCACGACACCATCCACTTCCAGGACGTCGCCGGCTCCGGCAAGGCGCAGGTTCCGTTCAACCGCGTGCCGATCGACAAGGCGAGCGAATACGCCGCCGAGGACGCCGACGTTACGCTCCGGCTGTGGTACGCGCTCAAGCCGCGGCTGGCGGCCGAGCGCGTCACCAACGTCTACGAGACGCTGGAGCGGCAGATGCCCACCGTGCTGGCGCGCATGGAGCGGCGCGGCATCTCGATCGACCGGCAGGTGCTGGCGCGGCTGTCCGGCGAGTTCGCGCAGGAACAGGCGCGGCTGGAAGAAGAGATCAAGGCGCTGGCCGGCGAGCCGATCAATCCGGGCTCGCCGAAGCAGATCGGCGACATCCTGTTCGGCAAGCTCGGCCTGCCCGGCGGCACCAAGACCAAGACCGGTCAATGGTCGACCGGCGCCCGCGAACTGGAAGAACTGGCCGAGCAGCACGAGCTGCCGCGCAAGATCCTCGACTGGCGCGGTGTCTCGAAGCTGCGCTCGACTTATACCGAAGCGCTGCCGAATTACGTCAACCCGACCACCAAGCGCGTGCACACGAGCTATTCGCTGGCCGCGACCTCGACCGGACGGCTGTCGTCGTCCGAACCGAACTTGCAGAACATCCCCATTCGAACCGAGGACGGCCGTAAAATCAGAAAGGCCTTCATCGCCACGCCGGGCATGAAGCTGGTCTCGGCCGACTACTCGCAGATCGAGTTGCGCCTCTTGGCCGAGGTCGCCGAGGTACCGGCGCTGCGACGTGCGTTCCAGGACGGCGTCGACATTCACGCCATGACGGCGTCGGAAATGTTCGGCGTGCCGGTCAAGGACATGACGCCGGACGTGCGCCGCCGCGCCAAGGCGATCAACTTCGGCATCATCTACGGCATCTCGGCTTTCGGCCTGGCCAACCAGCTCTCGATCCCGCGCGAGGAAGCCGGCGCCTACATCAAGAAGTACTTCGAGCGCTTCCCCGGCATCCGCGCCTACATGGACGAGACGCGCGACTTCTGCCGCGAGCATGGGTTTGTGCTCACGCTGTTCGGCCGCAAGTGCCATTACCCGGACATCAAAGCGTCGAATCCCTCGATCCGCGCCTTCAACGAGCGCGCCGCGATCAACGCCCGCCTGCAAGGCTCGGCCGCCGACATCATCCGGCGCGCCATGATGCGCATCGAGCCGGAGCTCGCGGCCGCCAGGCTCAGCGCGCAGATGCTGTTGCAAGTGCACGACGAGCTGATCTTCGAGGTGCCGGACAACGAGGTGAAGGACACCATCGCGATCGTGAAGGACGTGATGGAATCGGCGCCGCACCCGGCGGTGTCGTTGCACGTGCCGTTGCAGGTCGACGCGCGGGCCGCCGACAACTGGGACGAGGCGCATTAGGCCTCTGTGCAATTGCCCTCAGGCAGCATCTTGTTCAGCGTCGTAAAGTCCTTTGAGGTGATAAGCTAATACGGCTTGAACACCCTCGACTCCATTGTTGCGGCGCGCAAGCTCCATATCGGATAAAATCCGATCAAAGTATTCGGAAGGCCTATTTTGGCTTTCGGCGAGCGTGACCCAGTTTTTGTATTCGGGCCAATGCCAATAGTCTTGCAAAAGGAGCGGGGTAAGCAGGCGGTCGGAAACCACCGCCGTCCCACAACGGGCGCAGGTTATTTTGAACATAGTGAGAATCCCTCTGGCTGATTAGGTTATTCGGCGCTTTGCCAGAGTATAATGCGTAGGCCACGTATCTTTATCCATACGAATACTGTATATACTATTTTTATTATTGCATAATTGCTCAATTTTTGCGATTTCAGAACTACGAACACTGTGCTGTTATTCTGATAAATCAACAATCTTTAATAATTTTGGAAAAAGGAGAAATTTGACGAAAGTTGCAAAAATCTCATAAGCTCAATCCAAAGCTGTATTTAGGGGGATTATTTGTGAGTCCGCTTGAGAAGCTTCGCACAATTACATTGTTCGTTCTTTTTCTAAAATTTCGAAGCCGAACCAAAGTTCCAGACGCGAGACTCGCACGCCTTTTGAATGAGGCTCAATCAGAAGTGCAAGAGCGGTTTGAATTCAACGATGATGTTGTCCGCGATATCTACAACGGCACCAATTTAAATTTTAGCATCAACGAACTTGATCGAATTTTGCACGCCGTTGAGTTGGCTGTTCGCAGGATAGACCCGCGTATTGTCGTTTCGAATGGCCCCCCAGACTTCATCGAAAGAGACTACTCACATCGCTTGCCAGGATTATTGAGACAACGCATTGGGCATCCCCTCGAAGGGGATCAGTTGGGAGTGATGGCCGAAGCGCTTACTGGAGTCTGGAGCTTTTTTTATTGTTCGCCGATCGATCGAAGCGGGGGTTTCGTCCCTGAAGTTCGAGGAACGGCTGCAATTTTCCACGCGGTAGAAAGCAACTCAACGTCAATGGACATCACGCTGCTCTCTAAGCATAGCCGCTGGAAGGGACAAGCATTTGTAAATAATACGCATCTCTATATAGTAATCACTGATGTTAATAAGATTGAGACTGCATTTTTTCTAACGAACAAGCCGGTTACAAAGCGCGACACTATGATAGTGGGAGCAGGTGCCGCACTAGAACGCGTTGACCGTAATCATCAAATTCGACCAGTTGCAGGTATATTATGCTTTGGTGAGAAGTGGGATGGCAAATCACTGCCAAACCCGAATGCCATGAGCGACTCGGAACCTAGAATCGAAATGAACGATTTGCGAGCGATTGTTGACAGGGCGGTACATAGCTTTGAACTCGGCGAAACAGATATCGCAACATTGCGATCCGCATTCTGCGTTTCATATCCTTTGGATATACTTAAGAAGGACCGCGCGACTCTTTATGATCATGTGCAAACGGCCGTCGCAATTAATGGTAGCGAGAAATTGTCTTTGGTGCCATGGCCGGGGTTGTACATTTCTTGGCGATAGAGGGAGCGGCCCGCCTGCAAGGCTCGGCCGCCGACATCATCCGGCGCGCCATGATGCGCATCGAGCCGGAGCTCGCGGCCGCCAGGCTCAGCGCGCAGATGCTGTTGCAAGTGCACGACGAGCTGATCTTCGAGGTGCCGGACAACGAGGTGAAGGACACCATCGCGATCGTGAAGGACGTGATGGAATCGGCGCCGCACCCGGCGGTGTCGTTGCACGTGCCGTTGCAGGTCGACGCGCGGGCCGCCGACAACTGGGACGAGGCGCATTGACTTCGTCCTCATGGTGAGGAGCGCGGCGAAGCCGCGCGTCTCGAACCAGGAGGGACGAACCGGGCCGACCTCATCCTTCGAGACGCGGGCTGCGCCCGCTCCTCAGGATGAGGCGGGATAAGCTCACGCCGCTCCCGTCATCCCCTTCATACACCGCGTTCTTCGCCTCGCCGCGATGCCCGGCACGATGCCAGCGTCATTTCATCTCGCGCAGAAACGTCTGGAATGTCGGATTGGCCTGCAAGGCCTCGCCGGCGGCTTGGCGCAACTCGTCCACCGTCTCGGCCGGCAGCGTGAACGACGTCGGCACCGCGTTCAGCCGCTTGACGCGTTCGGCGTCGAACTGCTCGAACGACACGCGCCCGATGATGAACTTGATGTCGCGGCAGTTCCACGCGCCGCCGGATCTTCCTGACACTTGCCCGCGCAGCCGCGCCACCTCGCCTGCCTTCAGGCCGCAGCGCCAGCGCACCAAATCCTCGCGCCAGTTGCGCATGCTGGCCTCGAAGGCCGCATAGCTCGACCGCGTGTTGGCGTCGATGGTGGCGTCGACGACCGCCGTGATGAGATCCTTGCCGGTCGGCCCCTCCACGGTCTGCGCCCAGTTGCCCGACGGCCCGCGCCCGGAATCCACCACCAGGAACAAGAGCCGCCGCATGTTGACGGCCTCGCGCGGCGCCAGCGGCCCATACGGCATGCCCGAGAGCCCGAGCGCGATGGTGATGCCGCTCAGGCCGTAATTGTCGACCAGCCCGCCGTCGAGCAGCTTGACGTATTTGACGCCGCCGGTGCGGGCCCGTTGCAGCGACTGCGCATAGGCGTGCACCAGCGGTGAGCCGGTCGGCGTGTTGGCCGCGCGCTCGATCTCCGGCGGCAGCGGCGTCTGGCACTTGTCGGGAAAGGCCTCGACCACGATCGGCGCGAAGGCGCCCGGCACCGCCGCCGAAGCGGCGACGCCCGCCGCGACCGGATATTTGTTGAGGTCGCTGCACAGCGCCAGGAACGTCGACGGCACGAACAGGAAGGGCGTGCGGCTGTAGATGTCGGTGGCGTTGACCAGCGTGATCGGGCGGCCGCGCGCGATCAGATCGCCGAAGGTCGCGCCGTGATAGAGTTGCGTGTTCAGCCAGTCGCGCAGCCGGTCGTCGGTGTTGGCGCCGCCACCGAACGCGCGGCCGACATTGACGAGGCTGACGTCGGTGCGCAGTTGCGCCATCAGATCCTGCGTGAGGAACTGCTCGCGGAAATCGGCAAGCGCGGCACGCCCCTTCAACCCGAAATAGGACGCGGTGATGGCGCCGCCCGACACCCCCGACACCATGCCGACATGATCGAGCAGGTTGCGTCCGCCGCCGGGAGACGGCGTGCGCCCCAATTGCTCGAGCACACCGAAGGAGAAGGCGGCCGCGCGCGTGCCGCCGCCGGAAAACGAGAGCGCGATGATATTGCCCTCACTGAGGGCCTGGCGCGTTTCGCTATGGGGCTGAGCGGCAGCCGCGCGCGAAACGATGCTCGCGAGCGGATTGGCCGACGGCTCGTTGAGCGGCAGGTTGTGCACGGTCGCGCAGCCGGACAGGCCGAGCGCGCCCGCGATCGCCAACACCACGCCACGCATTCGCATTACCGCCATGCCGGCCGGTCCGTCCGTCGATAAGATGCGGGCGGGCAAACTCCGGCCACCCCAGACGCCATGTTACATGGCGGCGCGCGGGCCGTCACCCGCCGCAGATACGACTAAAATTCTCCAGGCTGCGGGACTCACCTTCTTCTGGTCTTTGCTTTGCCCTTGCTGCGCTTCGTAGCGCCGCGCTTGCCCGCAGATTTGGCCGCCGATTTGGCTACCTTGCCCGGCAGCACCGCGACCGCCTCGATCTCGAACAGCGCGCCCGGCCGCGCCAGTTGCGAGATCGCCACCGTCGTCGACGCCGGCGGCCGCTTCGTATCGAGGAACGCGTCGCGCACCTCGCGGAAGATGCCGATGTGCGTCATGTCGACGAGGTAGTTGTTGATCTTCACCACGTCGCCGAAGCCGGCGCCGACCGACGCCAGCGCGGCGCCGAGGTTCTCGAACGCGCGCTTGCACTGGGCACGGAAATCGCCGGCGGCGCCGACCAGCTTGTTGTCGAGATCGAGTCCAAGCTGGCCGGCGAGATAGATCGTGCGCGCCGGCCCGGCCGTCTCCACGACGTAAGTGTAGCCCGGCGGCGGCGCGAGCGTCTTGGGATTGAGAAATCGGTTCGGCATCGTTTCCCCCGTCTTTGTTCTGGCCGCGCCATCATGGCATTGTGACGCATCGACGCAAACCGGGGCGATTGCTGCCAATGGCCGCGCCTGATAGGCAGCGGCGATGATGACGACACGCGCCCGAAGGCCGATGGCCGCGCTCGCCGCTGGCGCGCTCCTGCTGATGCCGCAGGCGGCGCAGGCCGCGCCCGCGCTTCCCGGCGCCGCCATGGCCTGGCCCTGGGCGCTGCCGTTCGCCGGCATGCTGCTGTCGATCGCGACCGGGCCGCTGCTGTTCCCGCACGTCTGGCACCACCACTACGGCAAGATCGCCTTCGGCTGGGCGTTGGCGACGCTTGTTCCGCTCGCCGCCGCGTTCGGTACGCCGGCCGCGCTCGGAGCCTTCGTGCACGCCGCGCTGGCGGAGTATCTGAGCTTCATCGTGCTGCTATTCGCGCTGTACGTGGTCGCCGGCGGCGTCCTGGTCAGCGGCAACCTCGGCGGTACGCCGGCGAAAAACCTGGGGCTGCTCGCCTTCGGCACGGCCACCGCCAGCATCGTCGGCACCACCGGCGCCGCCATGATCCTGATCCGCCCGCTGATCCGCGCCAATGCCGCACGCCGGTCGCAGACCCACGTCGTCATCTTCTTCATCATCCTGGTCGCCAATATCGGCGGCGCGCTCTCCCCGCTCGGCGATCCGCCGCTGTTCGTCGGCTTCCTGCGCGGCGTCGACTTCTTCTGGACCGCGCAGCATCTCTGGCTGCAGACCACCATCGTCGCCGTGCTGGTGCTGGCGCTCTTCTTCGCGGTCGATACGTTGTTCTACCGGCGCGAGCGGCCGGCGCCGAACGCGCCCGCGCCGCTCAAGGTGCGCGGCCGCGTCAATCTGGCGCTGATCGCCATCATCATCGCCGCGATCCTGCTGTCGGCGTCCTGGCAGCCCGGCATTGAATTCGACGTCTACGGCACGAAACTGACGCTGCCCAACCTGCTGCGCGACGTCGTGCTCGTTGCAACTGCGTTCGCCTCGCTCTGGCTCACCAAGGACGAGCACCGCGACGCCAACAACTTCACCTTCGAGCCGATCCGCGAGGTCGCCATCCTGTTCGCCGGCATCTTCGTCGCCATCGTGCCGGTGATGGCCATGCTCAACGCCGGCCGCGACGGCAGCTTCGCCTTCCTGCTGCAGGCCGTCACCGCCGGCGACGGCCTGCCGCACGAGGCCGCCTATTTCTGGCTCACCGGCGCGCTCTCGGCCTTCCTCGACAACGCCCCGACCTATCTGGTGTTCTTCGAGCTCGCCGGCGGCGAGGCCAGGGAACTGATGGGACCTTTGTCCGGCACGCTTGCCGCCATCTCGATGGGTGCGGTCTACATGGGCGCGCTCACTTATATCGGCAACGCGCCGAACCTGATGGTGGTCGCCATCGCCGGCGAGCAGGGCGTGCGGATGCCAAGCTTCTTCGGCTACATGCTGTGGTCGGTCGCCGTGCTGGTGCCGCTGTTCCTGTTGCTGACGCTGCTGCCGGTCGCGCCACTCCTCAAGCTGTCTTGACTTGAGCGCCTCCTTGCCTGAGCTTCCCCCGGGCTTTTTCTGGGGGAAATCCGGTCATGCACGCGGCGTCTCACGTCTATTTCGGCCTCAATCCGATGTGGGTGTCGACCTGCATCCTGGCCGTCACCTACGCCGTCATCATGTCGGAGCAGGTCAACCGCGCGATCGTCGCGCTGGTCGGCGCCAGCGTGATGGTCGTGGTCGGCGTGCTGGACCAGGAAGAGGCGATCAAGGGCGTCGACTGGAACACCATCGGCCTCTTGACCGGCATGATGATCCTGGTCTCGGTCTCCCGCCGCTCCGGCATGTTCCAATACCTCGCGGTGTGGTCGGCCAAGGCCGCCAAGGCCCACCCCGCCGGCATCCTGCTCCTGCTGCAGGTCACCACCGCGGTCCTCTCCGCTCTCCTCGACAACGTCACCACGGTGCTCTTGATCGTCCCGGTGACCCTCGCCATCTGCAAGACGCTCGAAGTGCCGGCCTATCCCTATCTGTTCGCCGAGATCTTCGCCTCCAACATCGGCGGCACCGCCACGCTGATCGGCGACCCGCCGAACATCCTGATCGGCTCGCAGGTTGGCCTCACCTTCAACCAGTTCGTCTATCACCTCGCGCCGGTCATCGTCGTCATCATGGCGGTGCAGGCGGTGATCATCCATGTGCTCTGGGGCAAGGACCTGAAAGCCAAGCCCGAAGCCCAGGCGCGGGTGATGGCGATGGACCCCAAGGCGTCGATCGAGGACTGGCTGCTGCTCAAGCAGGCGCTCGTGGTGCTCACGGTGGTGATGGTCGGCTTCGTGTTCGCGCGGCCGCTGCATCTGGAGCCCGCCACCATCGCGATGTTCGGCGCCGCCGTGCTGATGCTGCTCGACAACTGGTCGCACCATTCGGAAAAGGCCGCGCACAACGTCCACGCCACCTTCGGCGACGTGGAATGGATCACCATCTTTTTCTTCATCGGCCTGTTCATCGTCGTGCACGGCGTCGAGGTCGGCGGCCTCCTGCATCTGCTCGCCGACATGCTGGTCAAGGCGACCGGTGGCAACATGGAGCACGCCGGCTACGCCATCCTGTGGGCGTCGGCCGTGCTGTCGGCGATCGTCGACAACATCCCGTTCGTTGCCACCATGATCCCGCTGATCAAGAGCATGGCGCCGGCCTATGGCGGGCCTGACAACATCCTGCCGCTGTGGTGGTGCCTGTCGCTCGGCGCCTGCCTGGGCGGCAACGGCACGCTGATCGGCGCCTCGGCCAACCTGACGGTTGCCGGCATCGGCGAGCGCAACGGCGTGCCGTTCAAGTTCGTCACCTACTCGCTTTACGCCTTCCCGATGATGCTGCTGTCGGTGGCGATCGCCCACGCTTACGTCTGGTGGCGGTACTTCTGAGCGGCAGCGCCCTCAAAACCGGCCGTTGACGCGATTGTGTTCGCGCCTTGACCCGCCGCTGCCGGCCACAAGCCGGCGGACGGCCCGCTAACGCGCCCTTTACGCTTCCTGCGTTTATGTCTGCCCGCCCCTGGCGGGCGGCGCGTCTTTTGCCATGCCCGCATGAGCCGCAACTTTCCGCCCGTCCGCACGTTGATCCGGCGCATCGCAGACGGCTGCGATGGAGGAGCGAGGCAAATTCCCCATGTCCGCGCGCGTCACCACAGCGTCGTTTGCCCTGGCGGCCTGTCTGGCCATGTCGGGCGTGATGGCCACGCCCGCGCCGGCCGCCGCGCAAGGCCTGTTCGAACGCCTGTTCGGCGGCTTGCGCCGTCACGTCGAACGGCCCGTGAGCGCGCCGGCCGCCTTCGCCGACCCGTTCACCAGCCTCGCGCGCGCGCTCAATCCGCCGCCGTCAAGCGCACAACGCGCCGACTCGGGCGGCCCGTCGAAAGGCTTCTGCGTGCGCACCTGCGACGGCCAATATTTCCCGGTGCAGGCCGTAGGCGGCGTCAGCGCGGCCGCGATGTGCCGCGCCTTCTGCCCGGCAAGCGAGACGCAGGTGTTCGCCGGCAGCGCCATCGACTACGCCGTGGCGCGCGACGGCGGCCGTTACGCCGACCTCGACAACGCCTTTGCCTATCGCAAGCAGCTCGTCGCCGGCTGCACCTGCAACGGCCGCGACCCGTTCGGGCTCGCACGCATCGACCCGGCGGAAGACCCGACGCTGCGTCCCGGCGACATCGTCGCGACCAAGACCGGCCTGGTCGCCTACAGCGGCAGCCGCAACAAGACCGCCGAATTCACGCCGGTCGGGTCTTATGGCGGCTTCTCGAAGAGCTACCGTGACAAACTGTCCGGGTTGAAGCTGATGCCGCCGACCCCGGCGTCGCACGACATCACCTCGTCGATCTCGCCCGCGCGGAGCGACGACCGCCACAGCGCCCGGCTCGCCCGCTAGCGGCCGGCCGCCCCCTGCCCATAAGGCCATCATTTGCCCATGAAGGCTTCTTAACGCTCCTCCGCGATCAACCTTGACCCGGGGCCCGCGTTGGGCAGATTCGCCGGGATTTTCCATGAAAAGGCGGACTGAAGCGATGCGCAGGATAGCCACGACGGCGTTGAAGATTGCAGCCCTTTCGCTCGGCCTCGTGCTGTCGGGCCAGGCGCTCGCCGCCACCTGCCAGAACACCGCCAATTTCGACCGCTGGCTCGAGGACTTCAAGAAAGAGGCCTTGGCCAACGGCATCCAGCCGCGCGTGCTGGCGGCCGCCGCGCCCCACATGAAGTTCGAGCAGCGCATCGTCAACCGCGACCGCGCGCAGGGCGTGTTCAACCAGTCGTTCCTGAAGTTCTCCGACCGCATGATCGCCAACCCGCGCCTGCCGAACGGCCTGGCGCAGATCAAGTCGCACGCCGCGCTGTTCGCGCAGGTCGAGAAGCAGTACGGCGTGCCGCCCGCGATCCTCACCGCGTTCTGGGGCCTGGAAAGCGACTTCGGCAGGAACACCGGCAACAGCAACGTGTTCAGCGCCATCACCACGCTCGCCTACGACTGCCGCCGGCCGGACTATTTCCGCCCGCAGTTGATGGACGCGCTGCGCATCGTGCAGCGCGGCGACCTGACGGTCGACGAGATGATGGGCGGCGACTGGGCCGGCGAGTTGGGGGCCATGCAGTTCACCGCGTCCGACTACTACAAGCACGCCGTCGACTACGACGGCGACGGCAAGCGCAATCTGGTCAAGAGCACGCCCGACACCGTCGCCTCGGCCGCCAACTTCCTGAAGCATCTCGGCTGGAAGCGCGGCGAACCGTGGCTGCAGGAAGTGCGCCTGACCAAGGATCTGCCGTGGGATCAGGCCGACCTCACGATCCAGCATCCGCGCTCGCAATGGGTGGCGTGGGGCGTGCGCGCCGCGCACGGCGCGCTGCCGAGCGACGGCATGAAGACCGCGCTGCTGCTGCCGATGGGCCGGCGCGGCCCGGCCTTCCTCGCCTACGAGAACTTCCAGGTGCTGCAGGGCTGGAACAACTCGATGGTCTACGTCACCACGGTCGCCTATTTCGGCACCCGGCTCGCCGGCGCGCCGCCGGTCGGCCGCGGCGATCCGGACATCGAGGTGATGCAGCCGCAGCAGGTGATGGAGCTGCAGCGCATCCTCCTCAAGATAGGCCACGACATCGGCGATGCCGACGGCAAGGTCGGCGCCAAGACCCGCGCCGCCATCAAGCAGGCGCAGATGAAGGTCGGCCTGCCGGCGGATTCCTATCCGACCACCGAACTGATCGAGCGGCTGCGCACCACCGCCAGCCGCTGAGGCGTTCAGCAGCAGCTCAGTGCGACAGCTCGCTGTCGAGGTGCCGCATCGCCAGCGGGCCGTAGCGCGCGCCGGCGACCGCCTCGTGCGGCACCGCCTGCTCGATCGCGGCCAGTTCCTCCGGCGCGAGCGCGATCCGCAGGCCCGCCAGCGCCTCGGCGAGTTGCGCGCGGCGGCGCGCGCCGATCAGCGGCACGATGTTGTCGCCCTGCGCGCGCAGCCAGGCGAAGCCGAGCTGCACCAGGCTGATGCCGCGCGCCTGCGCGATCGCCGCCAGCGCCGCGACCAGCGCGCGGTTGCGCGCGAAGTTGCCCGGTGTGAAGCGCGGCATGCGGGCGCGCACCGCGCCCATGACGATGCTGTTGTCGAGCGCCGCACCGCTGATCAGCCCGCGTGACAGCACGCCGTTGGCGATCAGCGGGATGTTCAACTCGCGCAAGGCCGGCAGCACGTCGCGTTCGACGCCGCGGCTGAGCAGCGAATACTCGCTGTGCAGCGCCGCCACCGGATAGACCGCCGAGGCGCGGCGCAGCGTGCGGCCGGAGACTTCCGACAGGCCGATATGGCGCACGTAACCGGCCGTGCGCAGATCGAAGATGGCGCCGAGCGTGTCCTCGATCGGCACCGAACGGTCGTAGCGCGCCGGCTGATAGAGATCGACATAATCGGTGCGCAGGCGCCGCAGCGTGTAGGTCAGAAAGTTTTTCACCGCCGCCGGGCGCAGGTCGTAGCCGTAGTGCACGCCGTCGGGCCCGCGCAGCGCGCCGAACGACACCGACAGAAAAGCCTGGCGGCGCTTGGCGCCACGCAGCGCCTCGCCGACCAGCATCTCGTTGTGCCCCATGCCGTAGAAGTCGCCGGTGTCGATGAGACGGATGCCGGCGTCGAGCGCGGCGTGGATGGTGGCGATGCTTTCGGCGTCGTCCGGCGGGCCGTAGCCGCCCGACATGCCCATGCAGCCGAGACCGGCAGCCGTAATTGTGTCGGCATTCTGCCCAAAAGGCACGGTGTGCATTGCGGAATCTCAAGGTGCCGCGACTCGAACATGAATAAACATCCATCTTTGATCACAACCGTATGACTGACCGCCGGATCGCCGAACCCGCATCCGTTCATTCCATTAAAGGACGGACCATGCGTCCGCATCCCCTGGAGGATCAGACATGATGAAACGGACCGGCTTATGGGCGGCGCTGCCGGCGCTGCTTCTCTCCGCCGCCTTGCCGTACGGCGCGCTTGCCCAAGACGCGCCGTCGAAAAAGAAGGAAGAGCCGAAAGCCGCTCCCGCGGCGCCCGCGGCACGACCCGCTCCGGCGGCACCCGCGGCACGGCCGGCGCCGCCACCGGCAGCCGCGCGGCCAGCGCCACCGCCAGCAGCGGCACGGCCAGCGC
>CAYJPU010000073.1:0-14036 GCA_964372105.1 uncultured Undibacter sp. | reverse complement strand
CATGACACTCCGCGCCGATCACGTCGCAGGCGCCGCGTTCGTCGCGTTCGGCGCGCTCATCTTCGCGCTGAGCGGCGATCTGCCGACCGGGCAGATGTCGATGCCCGGCTCCGGTTTCCTGCCGAAGATCGTCGCCACGCTCACCATCGTTCTCGGCCTCGCGCTGGTGGTGCGCGGCCGGGAGAGCCCGCCGTTGGCCGAACTGTCGTTCGGCGACGGCAGACACGCCGTCACGGTGACGGCCATCACCGCCGCCGCGATCGCGCTCTACACTTATCTCGGTTTCGTCGTCACCATGGCCGCGATGATGATCGCTTTGCTGCTCGTGGTCGAGCGGCGCCATCCGCTGCGGGCCGCCGCCTACAGCGGCGCCGTCGTGCTCGTCACCTATGCCTGCTTCGCGTATCTGCTGAAGACGCCGCTGCCGCAAAGCCCGTTCGGCCTTTAGGACCCTCGCTTGGAAACCACCCTCCTCAGCCTGGCGCATGGCTTTGCCATCGCCTTCCAGCCCGACAATCTCTGGTACGCCTTTCTCGGCTGCCTGGTCGGGACGCTGGTCGGCGTGCTGCCCGGCATCGGTCCTTTGTCCGGCATCTCGATCCTGCTGCCGGTGACCTTCGGGCTGAACGCCACGCAGGCCGTGATCATGCTGGCCGGCATCTATTACGGCTCGCAGTACGGCGGTTCGACCACCTCGATCCTGATGCGCATCCCGGGCGAAGCCTCGTCGGTGATGACCTGCATCGACGGCAACGCCATGGCGCGCCGGGGCCGCGCCGGCGCCGCGCTGTGCATCGCCGCCGTCGGCTCGTTCGCCGCCGGCACGTTCGGCGTGCTGGTGCTGACCGTGGTGGCGCCGCCGCTGGCGACGATCGCGCTCAAGTTCGGGCCGCCGGAATACACCGCTTTGCTCGTGCTCGGCCTGATCTTCCTCGCCTACATGTCGTCGACCTCGCTGGTGCGCACGCTGCTGATGGCCTGCCTCGGGCTGCTGTTCGGCATGATCGGCATCGACAACATGACCGGCCATTTCCGCTACAGCTTCGACCTCGCCGAGCTCGGCGACGGCATCGGCATCGTGCCGGTCGCGGTCGGCCTGTTCGGCCTCGGCGAGATCCTGGCGACGCCGAGCCACAAGGTGACCGGCGACGTCATCAAGCCGAAAATGAGCGAGCTGTTGCCGACCCGGCAGGAGTGGCGCGAAGCCGCGATGCCGATCGCGCGTGGCACCGTGCTCGGCTTCATCATCGGCATCATTCCGGGCTCGGCGCACATCATCTCCAGCTTCCTGTCGTATGCGCTGGAGCGGCGGCTCTCGAAGCATCCCGAGCAATTCGGCAAAGGCGCGGTCGCGGGCGTCGCGGGTCCGGAGTCGGCCAACAATTCGGCCTCCACCGGCGCCTTCGTGCCGATGCTCGCGCTCGGCATCCCGACCGGCCCGATCACCGCGGTGCTGATCGGCGCGCTGATGGTGCACGGCGTCAACGCCGGGCCGCAGCTCGTCACCGAGCACCCGAACGTGTTCTGGGGCTTCGTCGCCTCGATGTATGTCGGCAACCTGATGCTGCTGGCGCTCAACCTGCCGCTGGTCAGCGTGTTCGTGAGCGTGCTGCGGATTCCCTACGCCTATCTCTATCCGCTCATCATCATGTTCTGCGTCGTCGGCGTCTACGAGGTGAGCCACTCCATCGTCGACGTCTGGATCATGCTGATCATGGGCGTCATCGGCTACGCCTTGCGCAAGTTCTCGTTCGACCCGGCGCCCTTGGTGCTCGGCCTCGTCATCGCGCCGCTGTTCGAGCAGAGCCTGCGGCAGTCGCTCATCATGTCGAACGGCGACTACCTGATCTTCCTCAGCCGTCCGATCTCGCTCGCCCTGATGGTCGTGTGCGCGATTCTGCTGGGACTGTCGGCGCTCGCCTTCGTGCTCAAGCGCCGCGACTGGCGCACGCAGCTCGCCGAAGCGGAGGCGGGAGAGACGCAATAATAAATTCTGTCATTCCGGGACGCGAGCGAAGCTCGCGAACCCGGAATCCAGCAACAAGGTTTGAATTTGCGTCTGGATTCCGGATCGCCGCTGCGCGGCGTCCGGAATGACGGCTACAAATTTACGCTGCCTTGCGCGCCGTCAGCGCCATGGCCATCAGCGCCAATCCGCCGAACACCATGTTGAATCCGACCAGCAGGCCGATCGCCCAGGCCGCCGTGCTCGGCAGGCCGGAAAAGATCATGGCGCCCAGCACCAGGTCGACGAGGCCGCTCACCAGCATCCAGCCCCATTGACCGGAGAGCACGCGCCGGTGATCGAGCGCGAACATGATCGTGACCGCGCCTTCGATGATGAAGAAGCCCACCAGCACGATGGTAAGCGACACGGCGCCGGTCACCGGCGAGCCCAGCAGCATCACGCCCACCACGATGCCGAGCAGGGCCGACAGCAGCGACCACCAGAAGCCCGGCGCCTTGCGCATCCAGAGCGAGGTGAACAGGCCGACCACGCCGCTCACCAGCAGCAGCCAGCCGATCAGGATCGTCACCGCCACCGTGGCGAGCGGCGCCAGCACGACGGCCGTCGCGCCCAGCACCAGCAGCACGACGCCCTCCACAAGAAAGAACACCCAGTGCTCACGCAGCGCCGCCGCGGCCGCGCGCTGATAACCGGCTACGTCGCCTTGGTTGACGGACATGACAGCCTCCACAGCTTGTCTCGGGCGGCAAGCCTATCCGAATGGTTGTAGTGCCGGAATAGCGGGCCGGCCAATTTCCGCATGGGGCGTGTACAAAGGAGGCCTTCCACACGCCCAAAGGGTCGCCGCCGGCTTTACCTATCTAGAGTATGTAGACGCGCTAGCTGTATCCGGGTTGTTTATCGCGCGTTACGGCGCCAGCAATGGAATACCGCGTTCGCGGTACAACGGTGCCGGCACGGGCGGCTTTGAAGCGAATTCGAGCCCGTTGAAACCTGAGGCGTGCGGTCGGTGTGGATGTTTTTGATGGGTGCGCTTGCGGGGCTGTTCATTGGCGGCGTTGCCGGCCTTCTCGCCGGCGTTTTTCTCGCCGGCGAGTTGGTCAGTCGCGACATCGTCAAGGACTGACGTCAGGTCATTCGATCCAGTCGCCGCATTTCGGCACTTCACCCAACGCGCCCCACGGCATGATCGGCACGCTGGAGGTCGAGTTCTTCGGCGAGCCCTCGATGATGCGGTCGCTGTAGACCATGTAGACCAGCACGTTGCGCTTGGCGTCGCAGCCGCGCACGATCTGCATCTTCTTGAAGAACAACGAGCGGCGTTGGCGGAACACGTCCTCGCCTTGGCTGAACTTCTGCTTGAACTTGACCGGCCCGATCTGCCGGCACGCCAACGAGATGTCCGACACCTCCTCGGCGACGCCGATCCAGCCCTTGAAGCCGCCGCGCTCCGGCACGGTGAAATGGCAGGCGACGCCCTCCACTTCCGGATCGTCGAGCCCGTAGGTGGCGAGCTTGTCGTTCGGCGTCAGCCATTTGAACACCGTCGACTTCTTGAAGATCAGGTCGGGCTGCTCGGCCGCCAGCGCAGGCGCGGCGCTCACGGCGACGAGAGTAGTGAAAACCAAAGCGAAAAACCGGCGCAAGCAAGCCTCCAGGCGGTTGGCGTTGCCTGCGAGATAAGGATTGCGCCAACAGAGCGAAAGGGGCCGCGCAGACCGGCTTCGCGTCTTCGGCTCAACGCATAAAGCTTGAGCGCGGCAAAGGGCCCGACCAACGCGAAGCCGGTGGCAAGCGGATACAGCGGCGGCAGAATCGAATAGCCGAAAGCGAGCCGCGCGAGCACCAGGCCGGCGGTCGGATAGATGAGACACAGGAACATGACGTGCGTCGGCATCGCCAGGAACTCGTCAAAATTTTTGGCGAGAGCGTCCTTGAGATTGGCGACGCCGATGCGGCGGACCATGATGCGTGCCGGTATCGTGCCGGCGCCGAGCAACAGATGCGAATGGGCCATGACCATCTCCCTTGACGCGCGAAGCGCGGGTGGCCGATGGCGTTCGGATGATCGAGAACGGAGTTCGCGCGCGTTCGGTCAATGCCACGAGCTACGAACATCGATAAGTTTCACACGCAACCAAGATTCACCGTCGCTCAATTTTGATTCGCAAAGTCATACGCTTGGAAGCAGTGCGCAACCACAATGACAACGAACATTAATACGCCACTATGCGAAATATCCTTGAGCCATACGGGTTTTCGTCGCGGTAGTTAATAACCGTTAAAATAACAGCGCCGTATTGTCGCGTTCGTGAAGAGGCTGCTCAAGACCTCTGCCAAGTCTCCCGTTTCCAATGGAGCTAGACGATGCGCATCAATAATCCCGTGACCAATGTAGAATTTCAGATCGACGGAAGCCGGTCGATCTATTCAACGACGGACCTCAAAGGCAACATCACTTACGCCAATCCGTACTTCATCGAGGTCAGCGGCTTTTCCGAAGAGGAACTGATGGGAGCGCCGCAGAATATCGTACGGCATCCCGATATGCCGCCGGCGGCCTTCGCCGACTTGTGGGCGACCATCAAGTCCGGCCGGCCGTGGACCGGGTTCGTGAAGAATCGGCGTAAGAACGGCGACCATTATTGGGTGCGCGCCACGGTCACGCCGGTCATGGCGAATGGCGTGACGACCGGATACATCTCCGTGCGCACCAAGCCGACCCGCGAGCAGATCGACTTCGCGACCAGGCTTTACAAAGACGAAATGAAAAACCCCGGCAGCCTTGTGCTCCGTCAGGGCCGCGTCGTGCGCTGGGGCACACTCGGCAAGCTGCTGGAACTCGCGCGCATCTCACTCGGAAGCCGCGTCGCGCTGACGCAGTGCACGCTCCTTGCCTTGTTCGGCGCCATCGGCTGGATGACGTGGTCGTCCGAGGCGATCGCCGCGTCTGGGCTTCACGTCTGGCTGAGCGCGCTCGTCGCCGTTGCCATGACCGCGACCGCCGCAAATTGGTATTACCTGGCCGCTCAGGTCGTCGCACCGGTCAAGCAGGCGCTCAAAACCGCGCAGGGCATGGCCGGCGGTGATCTGACCACGGACATGCATGTGGATCGCACCGATGAGATCGGCCAATTGATGCGCGCCGTCAGCCAGTTGAACAGCAACCTGAACTGTATCATCGGCGACATCCGCGAAAACTTCGAACAAATCAATTCGGATACGCGCAAGATCGCCGTCGGCAATTCCGACCTGTCGGCCCGGACCGACTCGCAGGCCGCCGCTCTCGAAGAGACGGCCGCGAGCATGGAGCAACTGGCCGCAACCGTCCGCACCAATGCGGAACGGACGCATCAGGGCAGCGACATTTCCGGTACCGCCATGGCCACCGCCAAGAAGGGCGGGACGATCATGGATAAGGTCGTCACGACGATCAACGATATCAGCCAGTCGTCCGAGAAGATTTCCGACATCGTCGGAATCATCAACGGCATTGCGTCGCAGACCAACCTGCTGGCGCTCAATGCCGCCGTCGAAGCGGCGCGGGCGGGCGATGCCGGCCGTGGCTTCGCGGTGGTCGCCACGGAAGTCCGCGAGTTGTCGCAGCGTTCTGCTGCGGCGGCCAAGGAGATTAAGGAACTGATCGACAACTCGGTCGAAAAGGTCAACGCCGGCAAGATCCTGGCGAACGACGCCGGCAAGACGATGCAGGAAATCATCGCCTCGGTGAGCGAAGTGACCAGCATCATCACCGATATTTCCTCGGCCTCGGCCGAGCAAAGCACCGGCATCTCTCAAGTGAACGATGCCATCACTGAAATGGATGAAGTGACCCAGCGCAACGCGGCGCTGGTCGAACAGGCCGCCTCCGCAACCGGCGGCCTGGAGCAGCAGGGCAGCAAACTGATGCAGGGACTGGCGGTCTTCAAGCTCAGGAACGCCCAGTCGCGCAAGCCTGCGGCGGAGCCGCCAGCACCTGCGGCGCCGGTGGCCGAGAAAGCGTCGCGCCGCAAAAAGATGTCCGAAGCGGAAGCCGCCTGATAACTGCAACGTCGCGTAAGCGGCGGCGACAGCCGCCGCTCACGCCCACAGCCGCTCGCCGTTGAGCCCTTTGTAGAGGCCGGCGACATAATCGCCGTAGCCGTTGAACAGCAGCGTCGGGCGGCGCTCGCCGGTGCCGATCACCTCTTCGCTCGCCTGGCTCCAGCGCGGATGCGGCACCTCCGGATTGACGTTGGCCCAGAAGCCGTATTCGGCGGCCTGCAACGCTTCCCACATGCCCTTCGGCCGCTGCTCCACGAAGCTGAAGCGCACGATCGACTTGATCGACTTGAAGCCGTACTTCCACGGCACCGCCAGCCGCAACGGCGCGCCCATCTGCTTGGCGATCGGGTGGCCGTAGGCGCCGGTGGCGAGGAAGGCGAGCTCGTTGGTCGCCTCGGCCAGCGTCAGCCCCTCGACATAGGGCCACGGATACCAGCTCTGCTTCATGCCGGGCGCGACCTTGGGATTGTTGAAGGTCTCCATCCGCAGGTACTTCGCCGAGCCCAAGGGCTTGGCGAGCTCGACCAGCTTGGCGACCGGGAAGCCGGTCCAGGCGATCGCCATGCTCCAGGCCTCGACGCAACGGTGGCGATAGGTGCGCTCCTCCAGCGTCATCTTGCGGATCAGGTCGTCGATGCCGATCTCGAACGGCTTCTCGACGAGACCGTCGATCTTCACCATCCACGGCCGGATCGGCAGCGCCTGCGCCTGCGCGGCGACGTTCTTGGTGGAGTTGAACTCGTAGAAATTGTTGTAGTTCGAATTGATCTTCTCGTCGGTGATCGGCCGGTCGAGCGGATATTTCTCGTTGCGCTTGGCCGGGTAGAGGTCCGCGGTCGGGTCCGGCATGGCGGCGAGGTCGGTGACACGCTGCGCGCTGGCGGGTCCCGACATCAGCGCCATCGCGCTGGCGCCGCCGATGAGGAAGTTGCGGCGGTTGAACACGAGATGCTCGGGCGTCGCGAGGCGGTCGGAGATTTCCCAGCCGCGGCGGCGAATGACGTTCATGGCGCAAGTCCTTCCCTGTGCGTGCGGCAGAGGTAGGGGGCGCCCCGCTCACAGGCAAGTCACGGTTGCGGGAGGTACTCAGGCATCGTGTCCCGGATGCGGTGCAGCGGTGCACCGCTGATTCGGGACCCCGGTTCAATGCTTCGAAGAAAGCTGGGTCCCGGGTCTGCAGCGCACCACCATAGGCCGCCTTCGGCGGCCGTAAGCACGCTGACGCTTCGCGTCAGCTATGGTGCTGCGCTGCGCCCGGGACAGGAAGCGTTTACTCCGCCGCCCGGCGCGACGCGACGATCTGATCGGCGGTGCGGCCGGTCAGTTCCGCCATGTGGTCGAACTTGAAGGTGAACGAGCCGACGCCGGCAGTGGCCGAGCGCACCTCGATGATGAGGTCGCCGATTTCGGACTCCGGCATCTGCGCGCGCACGCAATCCCAGCCGTCCCAGCCCTCGCGCGTGTCGAAGCCGAGGATGTGGCCGCGCCGGCCGGACAGGATGGCGTTCATCTTGGCGGTCGAGTCGGTCGGGCACACGATCTCGACCAGATGGATCGGCTCGAGCAGCACCGGCTGGCACTGCGGCAACCCTTCCACCATCGCGATGCGGCCGGCGGTGCGGAACGCCATGTCGGACGAGTCGACGCTATGGTACGAGCCGTCGACCAGCGCCACCGCGACATCGACCACCGGAAATCCAAGCGGCCCGTGCTTGAGCGCGTCGACGACGCCCTCCTCGACCGCCGGGATGTAATTGCGCGGCACCACGCCGCCGGTGATCTTGTCCTCGAACTTGAAGCCGGACGAGCGCGGCAGCGGCCTGATCTCGACCACCACGTCGCCGAACGCGCCGTGGCCGCCGGACTGCTTCTTGTGCCGGCCGCGGATGCTGATCGGTTTGCGGATGGTCTCGCGGTAGCCGACCGTCGGCGGCCGGGTCGTGACCGGCACGGCGAAGCGGTCGCCCAGCCGTTCGGTGGCGACGCGCATATGCATTTCGCCCTGGCCCCAGATCACCACCTCATGGTTTTCGGCGTTGTGATCGACGCGCAGCGACGGATCCTCGTCGGTCAGTTTCAAGAACGCCTGCCCGAGCTTGACGTCGTCCTTGCGTTCCTTGGCCTGCACGGCAATCGCCAGCACCGGCGGATAGGGCGTCACCTTCACCATCGCGGCGCGCGCCTGCCGGCCGGACGTCAAAGTGTCGCCGGTCTTGGCCTGTTCGAGCTTGCCGAAGGCAACGGTGTCGCCGGCGGAAGCCGGCCCGCGCTTGACGAAATTCGCGCCCATCACGCTGAAGACGCCGGAGACGCGTCCGCCTTCGGACGTCGGCGTCAGGAACGTCGTGCCGTCGCCGGCCTCGCCGGTCAGCAGCCGCGCCACCGACATCTTGCCGCCGTGCGGCGTGTGGAAGGTCTTGAGCACCAGCGCCACCGCGTCATAGCCGGACTTGATGCCGAGCCGTTGCGCGGTTTCCGCGACGGTCGGCGCCTCGTGCCGCAACGCCTTCAGCAGCCGCAGCACGCCGTTCGAGCGGGTCGCGCAGCCGAGCAGCACCGGACAGACGATGCGGTCGCGCAATTCCTTGGCGAGGTCGTCGAACACCTTGTCGCGCGGCGGCTGGATGTCCTCGAGCAGTTGCTCCATCAACTCGTCGTCGTGGTCGGCGAGCGTCTCCAGCATGGTGAAGCGCGCTTCCTTCTCGCGGTCGAGATCCTCGCCGGTGAGATCGACAACCTCCGACGCCGTGCATTCCTTGTAGACAAAGGCGCGTTCGAGCGCGAGATCGACGAAGCCGGCGATCAGGTCGCCTTTCCAGATCGGGATCTGGCGCAGCAGCAACGGCACGCGCGAGGCCGGCTGCAACAGCTTGACCGTTTCGCGCACGCGCTTGTCGGCTTTGTCGATCTTGTTGAGAAACAGGAAGCGCGGGATGTTCTGGTCTTCCAGCTCGCGCAGGATAAGCTGCAGCTGTGGAACCTTCTTTTCGTCCGCCTCGCACACCACCACCACGGCGTCGACCGCCGGCAGCACGCTGCGCATGTCGTGGATGAATTCGATGGAACCGGGGCAGTCGACGAAGGTGTAGTTGTCGCCCATGAAAGAAGTGGTGGCGAAGGTCGCTTCCACGCTCATCTTGTGCTGGCGGGCTTCCTTGCTGGCGTCGCCTACCGTAGTACCAGCATCGACGGTGCCTTGGCGCTGCACCGCGCCGGTGCGCGCGAGAATGGCTTCGAGAAGTGTGGTCTTGCCGCTTTGGAAGGGGCCCACCAGCGCGATGCACCGGGAGCCCGTTTTACTTATGGATTGGGGATGCGTGCCGTTTTGTCCCATAGCAACCTCCCTTACCGGCCGGGAGGGTCGGACCAAGCATCCCGGCCCTAGGCAGGCATCGTCTCAGGTGCGGTCAAAGCTGGCAAGCGCAGAATATGGCCGCCGCGCCGCACAACCGCCCGCTTCGGCGCGTGCGCGCGTCGTGCTTGCAAGAACGACTTGCAAAAGAACGGCTTGCAGAAAAACTACTTGATGAAACTCGGGTCGAGCACGCTGCGCGCGTCGACGCCGACGTCGATCAGGCTTTGCGCCTTGAACCACTCGACCTGCCGCTCGATGTCGGCGAAATCGAGCCGCGCCTTCGGATCGATATAGTAGACGCCGCTCTCGACCGTCGCCGCCGACGGGCCCAGCGGCTTGCCGGGGAACACATAGCGCGCGATCAATGTCCCGAGCTCGCGCGACTTCGCCGTCGAGACGCGCTTGCCGCGGTCGAGCTTCAGCAGCGGCGCGTAGTCGGCGACGCCGCGTTGATAGGCGCGCACGAACTTCTCGATCAACGGGCGCTTGCTCGCCAGCGCCTTGACGTTGACGAACAGCGCGCCGAGTTGCTGCTCATCCAGCTCCGAGTACCAGCCGATCAGCCGGCCCTGGTTGGCGAGCAGCAGTTCGCGCGCATATTGCGCCGGCAGCAGCGTGGCATCGACCTTGCCGGTGCCGACGGCGCGCGACATCTCGTCGTAGGTCTGCATCGGCTTGAGCGTCATGCTATTGAACTCGAACTTCTTGATGCGCGCGATCTGGCCGAGCTGGTAATGAAACGGCGAGCCGATCTTGTCGATCGCCACCACTTTGTTGGCGAGGGCGTCGAACGAGCGCAGCCCGTTGGCATGGGCGGTGGTGGAGACGACCAGTTCGTTGCCTTCGTAGTCGCGCTTCTCGCGCGACTGCGCGGCGATCGCCTTGATGAGGCCGCGGCCGGCATGATTGAACGCCGCCGGTGTGAAAGCAGCGAGCCCGAGGTCGGTGGCGCCGGCGGCCAGCGCGTCCGCCACGTCGCTATCGGAGGCATAGGCGGTCATATCGACCTCGAGCCCCTCCGCCTTGAAGTAGCCCTTGGCGGCGGCGAGGAACAGCGCGCCGTTCGAGATCTGGCGCATGGTGCCGATGGCGATACGGTCCTCGGCGGAGGCGGCGGTGGCAGCGGCGATGGCGAGGAAAACGACGGCGGCAGCGGTGCGGAATAACATGCCGCCAGTCTAGCCGACCCGGGACTGATTCGCGCCAACCCAGTTGATGTCCGGCAATCCCGGCGGCGGCGTCCGTCAGACCGTTGCCGCGAACGCCTCAATCTCGCTCAGCAGTTGCGGCCAGGCCGGATCGTCCGGCACCGGGATGTGGTTTTCCGATTCCAGCGTGACAAAACGCGCGCCGGGAATTTTGGCGGCCAGGATCCGCCCCTGCTCCAGCGGCGAGACGTTGTCTCGCCGCGCATGGACGACCAGTGTCGGCACCTTCACCTGCGGCAGCAGGTCGAGGATGTCGATGTCGTCGCAGGCGACGCGCAGCCGCGCCGCGACCTCGCCGGAGGTGGACAGACGCTGCAGATCGGCGAACCAGGCGACATGCGCGCGCGACGTGTCAGACAGATACAAAGTGCTGAACGCGCGCATGAAGGCCGAATCCGGCTTGCCCCAGCCCTCCTGCATCATCGCCAGCAGCGTCTGCGCGGTTGCGGCATCGGCCGGCGAACCGCGCCGATTGCGCCCCTGCGCATAGCCGCCATAAAGGATCAAATGCGACACGCGCTCAGGATAGCGCGCCGCATAGCTCACCGCGGCGGCAACGCCTTGCGACAAACCCAGCAGCGCGAAACGATCGATCTTGCTCGCGTCGATGACCGCTTCGAGATCGCGGTCGAAGCCCGCCACGGAAATGTCAGCGACGTCGCGGTCGCTCAGCCCGCAGCCGCGCCCGTCGTACCGCAGCAAGCGAAATCGGGACGCCAGACGGCGCCACATCGGCGACCACACCGGGCTCTGCCAATCGTGCTCGAGATGATTGAGCCAATTCGCGGTTTTCACCAAGACGGCCCCCTCGCCGACCGAGGACATCGCGATGCCGACGTCATCGCGCGTGCGGCAAAAGGTGATCGCCTGGGCAAGTGGATCGCCTGTCGCGATCGGCTGAACGGCGCCGTCCTCCTCCCGCACCTCGCCGACGAAGCGGAAACCCTTGCGCATGATCGTCTTGACCAGCCGTTGCGCCGCGCCGTCGTCGCCGATGGCGCGGCGCACCGCGTTGATTCGGCTGGCGAGCGCCGATTACGAAACGATTCGGCCACCCCAGACGCCGTCGATCAGATAGTCGCGGCTTACCACGCGGTCGCGGTGCCGCAACAGGAAAGCGAGCACGTCGAAAACCTGCGGTTCGAGATCGACCAGCGCGCCATCCTTGCGCAACTCGCGCCGGTCGAGATCGAGCACACAGCCTTCAAATGCATAGCGCATACGGCCGCTTCCCCTGTGAGCCTGTCGGCGGGGCTAAAATAGAGCCTTTCTCAACGCAAAACCAAGGCGGCCTCAAAGCGGATGGTCCCGGCCAGGCGCAGATTAGCCCCATCGCGCCCCCTGACGGGCGCCCACCGGAGGTCCGCCATGACCCGCATGGACATTGAGTACCGCAACCACAAGAACGGAATGATCGATTACGACCACTATCGTCGCCTCGCAACGGAACTGCGGCGCGAGACCCGGTCAAGCATGATGAAAGCGGCGTGGAGAACGCTCGCCGGCTATTTCAAATTGCCGCAGAAGCGCTGGATGCGCCGGCAGGCGTCTTCCAAGTCCTCGGTCTTGGTGGCGTAGGAGATGCGGAACGCCGGTCCTAAGCCGAACGCCGTGCCGTGCACCACCGCGACGCCTTCGGCCTCCAAGAGCTCCGAGACGAAGTCCTCGTCGGTCGCCAGCGTCTTGCCGCCCGGGGTGGTCTTGCCCATGGTCCCGGCGCAGGACGGATAGACGTAGAACGCGCCTTCCGGCACCGGGCACTTGATGCCGTTCGCCTGGTTGAGCATCGACACCACGAGGTCGCGCCGCTCCTGGAAGATCTTGTTGTGCTTGGCGATGAAGTCCTGCGGCCCGTTGAGCGCCTCGACCGCCGCCCACTGCGACGCCGCCGCCGGGTTGGTGGTCGACTGCGACTGGATCATCGCCATCGCCTTGATCAGCGGCTCCGAGCCGCCGGCATAGCCGATGCGCCAGCCGGTCATGCAATAGGCCTTCGACGTGCCGTTGACCGTGAGCGTGCGCGGATAGAGCGACGGCTCGACCTGCGCCGGCGTGAAGAACTCGAAGCCGTCGTACACCAGGTGCTCGTACATGTCGTCGGTCATGACGTGCACGTGCGGGTGCCTCACCAGCACGTCGGTGAGCGCTTTGAGCTCGGCGCGCGAATAGGCGGCGCCGGTCGGGTTCGACGGCGAGTTCAACAGGAACCACTTGGTCTTCGACGTGATGGCGCGCTCGAGCTGGGCCGCCGTGATCTTGAAGCCGTGCTCCATGCCGCACACGACCTCGACCGGCGTACCGCCGGCGAGCAGCACCATGTCGGGATAGCTGACCCAATAGGGCGCCGGGATGATCACCTCGTCGCCCGGGTTCAGCGTCGCCATGAAGGCGTTGTACAGCACCTGCTTGCCGCCGGCGGAGACCGTGATCTGCGACGGCTTGTAGTCGAGCCCGTTCTCACGCTTGAACTTCTTGATCACGGCGTCCTTGAGCTCGGGGATGCCGTCGACCTGCGTGTACTTCGAGGCGCGGCCTTCGCGGATCGCCTTGATCGCGGCTTCCTTGATGTTCTCGGGCGTGTCGAAGTCCGGCTCGCCGGCGCCCAGGCCGATGACGTTGCGGCCCGCGGCTTTCAGCGCCCGCGCCTTGTCGGAGACGGCGATCGTCGGCGACGGCTTGATGCGCTTGAGATGGTCCGCCAGGAAGGCCATGGAAAACTCCGAATTTCGCGTGCGTCACGCTGCTTTTGGACGTGGTACCGGCCCAATCGGGCCACAGCAAGTCGCAAAGAATGATGCATTGATCAAGCCTGTTGATGACCCGTCATGGCTGTCCCGCGGGGTGGGAGAAAACGTTAAGCGCCCCCTGCTATCCCCTTCGCCATGGCCGGATTGATCGAAAACCTGCGCACCGGCGCCTGGGTCACGCGCGAACGCGTCCGCCTGGTGACGATCGGCCTGCTGGCCGCCGGCCTGCTCGGCGCCGTCTTCCTGGTCGCCACCTCGGACGGCTGCAACGACCGCTTCGGCCGGCCGCTCGGAACCGACTTTTCCAACGTCTACGCCGCCGGTACTTACGTGCTGGAGGGCAAGGCCACCGCCCCGTTCGACCCCGCCACCCAGTACGCCCGCGAGCAGGCGATTTTCGGCACGGACACGCCGTTCTACGGCTGGCACTACCCGCCGTTTTTCCTCGGCCTGGCGGCGCTTTTGGCGCTGCTGCCCTACGGCCTGGCGCTGCTTTCCTGGCAGGGCGCGACGCTGGGGCTGTACCTGCTCGCGATCCGGGCGGTCTTGTTTGCTTCACCCTCCCCTGTAGGGGGAGGGTCGCTTCGCCGGAGCGCGGAGCGCGAAGGCGGGCGGGGTGGGGTGAGCGGCGCCTCAGCTTCCCCCCCCCCCCCCGCCGCGAGCGCACACACCCCCCCCCCCCCCCGGGCGGGGGGGGACACCCCGGTCCGGAC
>CAYJPU010000072.1:0-14073 GCA_964372105.1 uncultured Undibacter sp. | reverse complement strand
GCGCGCGTGATGCTCAAGCGGCGCGGCGTCGCCAGCACGCTGCATTTCGGCGCCGCCAAGGGCCGCGACAAGCCGCTCGACGCTCATGCCTGGCTCGACGCCGCCGGCGTGGAGGTGACCGGCTATCCGGTGGCGCGCGAGTTCGCCGAGATCGGGTGTTTTGTATGACCGGTGGCAGCGGCGGCCACGCGCTCACCCGTTGCCGCCTTCGACCCAGCGGATGAATTGGCCGACGTGCACGCCGTGACCGAGCGCCAGATAGAACTCCTGCCGGCGCAATTGCGCGGCATGTTCGTCCTTCGGCCATTCGGACATCAGCCGTTTCAGACGTGGCACGTCGATCAGGCGGCTCGCCAGCGGCGAGGCTTCCAGGCGCTCGATCTCGGCGGCGACCTGGTGCCGCCGCATGTCGACGCGGCGAAACCAGGCTCCGCTCTGAGCCCCTCTCCGGCGCTCGTCGAGTATCTCGCGCGGCAGCCGATCCGCGAGCACGCGCCGCGCGAAGGATCGCCCGACTCCGTTCCGGCAATACATCCATTCCGGCACGGAAAGCAGGAATTCGAGCAGGCGGCGGTCGGAATGGGGATCGCGCAACTCGAAGCCGTTGTGCTCCGGGTACATCGCCTGGGCATCGCGCGCAAACTGGTTGTTATCGTAAAGATTGCGAGCGCGAAAGCGCGCCGCATCCCAGCCGGTCGCACGAAACCAAGGTTCTTCAAATCCCTGCGCCTGCCACTGGTCGACGAGACCGTGTTCCGCGATGAATGCCGGGTTCAGAGCGCTGTAGAATGCGCCGCTGTCGGGATCGCCACGAACCGCGCGATAGAGCAGCCGTCGCAGCCAGGCGGGGCCACCGGGCACGAGCACTTCCGAAACAAAGGTTCGCGGCAGACTTCGGCCGGTTTGCTGCGCCAGGGCGGCAAGCTCGCGGGCGAAGCCCGCCGGTTTTCCAGCGCGCAGCAGGGCGAGCAGCGAATACCGCCCCCGCCACGTCAAGCCGAAATTGCCGCGGGTCCCCGTCAATAGCACCGAATGTCTAGCGCTTGCGACGTCGTCATACAGATGACTGAACCAGCCCAAGTTTGCGGGGCTGAGCACGGGCAGACTCATGCGCGCAAAATATCGCGTACAGTCCTCCTCGACCGCATGCGGGTTTTCGGGAGCGATGGAACGGACATCGAGCGCGGGATGCATGCGCGCCAGCGCCGCCACCTTGTCGCGCTCATCCCAATATTTGAAGGGACCGACGTCGATCTGCGTTTCAGCAGGCGGCACCAGCGTATAGCAGGTGATGCGCTCGGCCCGGCCCAGTTTCGCCACCGTTGCCGCGACCGCGCTCGAATCCAGCCCCCCGCTGCAGGATATGGCGACATGCGGCGTGTCGTGCGTCGCGGCGGCGACCGCCTGATCGAACAACTCGCGCGCCCCCTCGATATAATCCTCATCGCGCTGGTAGGGCGGCGGCGCGTCGAAATTGGGCGACCAATAGTGACGATGACTGACGCCCGTGTTGTCGAACGAGACGATCGTCCGGCTGGGCACGCGCTCGATCCCGCGATAGAAAGTTCGCCGGATCTCCTTCAGATTGATAGCCAGGTAGTTCGCGAGAACGACGTCGTCGAGTTCGCGAGGCACCCCCGGCAGCGCCAGCAGCGCGCGGAGCGAGGTCGCGAATGCCACGAACCCGCGCCCGCGATGAAAGAACAATGATTTCTGGCCGAGGCAGTCACGCCCCAGGATCAGCCTGCGCGCATTTGCGTCCCAATAGGCGAATGAGAATGCGCCCACGCAGCGCGCGAGGCCCGATTCGCCCCAACGTTCGAGCATGCGCAGAATAAGGACGTGGTCGGGCACACGCGCGACTTCCGATGACGCCATGCCGAGCGCCGATTGCACTTCGTCGCGATTGTCCAGACGCGCCAGCGCGGCGAACAAAGTTCGATTCCCGGTGACGGGCTTCGCGTCGCCGATCCAACCCGGCGACATATCCGTGCGCTGCACGAATAACGCTCCATCCAGGCGGCGTGCGCCCAGGCGCCCTTCGCGCAGCGCGGAAATCGCCGCACTGATTTGTTCCTCGGCGCGCTCGCTGCCGAGGCTGCCGTCGAATGTCACTAAGCCGGCGAATGCACCCATCATTGGCGAGGCTCAGCCCGGCCGCAACATCGTTAGGGCATCAGGCGTGTACGCGGGGGCATGGCCCTAGCTGACGCTTGAAGGGCCGTCGTCCGGTAGAGCGCTGGCAGCTTCGGTATGGCTTGCGCTGGCCAAAATGACGTTCGGGGTGCGCCAAGGCCTGCGCCCCTCGCGCATCGCGATGCCACCTTGGCGTGCATCGGTATCGGATTCAGCAACGGAAGCGTCCATAGAGGTCCCCTGCCGGCATGCAACCACTAATATATAAAAGAAATTTTTGCAATAAGACGGTTTTACCCGGGTATTCGACGGATTGACTGGCCGACCGGGGGCGCCGGGAAGCGGGATAGTAATCCACAATTGGTTGTATTATCAATTATAATATATTTAGGATTGTAAATGGTTTTGCTTTTTGCCACACTTTTTAAGTGTAATCGGGGGAGAGGGACATGACCCAGCCATTTCTTGGGCAAATTCAGCCGTTCGCTTTCGGGTTAGCACCGAAAAATTGGGCCTTTTGTAACGGCCAGCTCCTTTCGATCTCGCAAAACACGGCCTTGTTTTCGTTGCTCGGCACCGCATACGGCGGCAACGGCCAGACCAACTTCGCACTCCCCAACCTGCAAAGCCGCGTGCCGATGCATTACGGCGCAGCTCCTGACGGCAACAACTACGTGCCAGGGGAAGAAGCGGGGGAGGAACAGGTCTCGGTCCTGATCACCGAAATGCCCATGCACAATCATGCGTTCTTCGGCACGGCCAACAACGCCAACGACACAAATCCTGAAAATGGCGTGGCGCTGGCGCAAATCACCCAAGCGAATGGACCAGGGGATCCTTATTACGCCCCCGATTCGAGGCCGCAGCCGCTCAATATCACTTCGCTGTCGCTGACCGGCGGCAACGAGCCGCACGCAAACTTGCAGCCGTTCCTGACGATCAATTGGTGCATCGCCATGACCGGCATCTTCCCGTCGCGCAACTAAGCGTGGCTGGCACGACTACGGCCTGGGAGGGGCTTCATCGATGTCTAACGTCTTTCTCGGACAGATCGTCATGTTCGGCGGCAATTTCGCCCCGAAGCACTTTGCGTTCTGCAACGGGCAGCTTATGTCGATCGCGCAAAATCAAGCGCTGTTTGCGCTGATCGGCACCACTTACGGCGGCGACGGCATCACCACCTTCGCGCTGCCGAACCTGCAATCGAGTTTGCCAGTCCATCAGGGCCGAGGCCCCGGGCTATCCAGTTACAAGCTGGGCCAGACCGGCGGCAGCACGACGGTGACTCTCACCCAATCGCAAATGCCGGCCCACAATCACAGTTTCCAGGCGACACCGACGGTTGCGACCACTCCCACGATCGCCGGCAACGTTCTGCCCGGCCAGCCGACGGTCGGTAATCCTCCGGCATTTTACGCGATCCAACAGGCCGGTACGCCGCCACTCACTCCGTTTCAGATGGTCGCGGCCGCCTGCGGCGTCGCCGGCGGAAGCCAGCCGCACAGCAATCTGATGCCTTCGCTCTGCATCACATTCATCATCGCCCTCCAGGGCATTTTCCCATCACAAAATTGAGGAGGGCGCGATGTCCGAGCCGTTCATTGGCGAAATCCGCTCCTTCGGCTTCAGCTTCGCGCCAACCGGTTGGGCGCGGTGCAATGGCCAGCTCATGGCGATTTCGCAGAACTCCACCTTGTTCGTCATCCTTGGCACGACGTATGGCGGCGATGGGCAGGTGACGTTCGCGCTGCCCAATCTGCAAGGTCAGATACCGATGCACTGGGGCAAGGGCCCGGGCGGCTTCAATACCGTCATCGGGGAAGCCCAAGGCACGTCGAGCGTGACGTTGACTGTGAATCAAATGCCGCAACACACGCATGCCGTGACAGCCGTTACGATCAGTGATCCGACGCAGAGGTCAGCCGTGCCGACCAGTGAGGCCTTTCTCTCGGGCTCGCGCCCGCCCAATCGGGCTTATCAAATCCCAGCCACGGGCGTCACAGTCCCGTTTTCGCCGATGGCCATCGGCGGGGCTGGCGGCAGCCAGCCGCACGACAACATGCAGCCCTATCTGACGCTCAATTTCTGTATAGCGCTCCAGGGCATCTTCCCGCAGCAAGGCTGACGGAAGTTTTCCATGTTGTCCGCCATGGCGACGCCGGCGTTCGAATTGCCGCCGGGCTTGGCGTCCCAAGGCCACGTCTTGCGGCCGGAAACCGACGACGACATTCCATTCCTGCTGACGCTATACGCCTCCACGCGCGAACGGGAATTGGCGCCGCTGCCTTGGAACGCGGAGCAAAAGCAAGCATTCGTCGCCAGCCAATTCCAGGCGCAACGTCGCCATTATCGCGCCTATTTCGCGGACTGCGCCTTTGACATCCTCGCATGCCGCGGCGTGGCCTTCGGGCGGCTCTATCTCGATGCGCGGCCGTCATGCCTGTACATCGTCGATATCGCACTCATGCCGGAGTGGCGCGGCAAGGGCGTGGGCACCGCCATGCTCACCGCGCTGCAGGAAGCCGGCCGCGCCAGCGGCAAGGCGGTCGATATCTTCGTCGAGAAGTTCAATCCGGCGCTGCGGCTCTACCGGCGGCTCGGCTTCACCGACGTCGCCGACCATGGTGTCTATCTGGAGATGGCGTGGCGGCCGCCGCGCGCTCAGTTGAAGACGGCTTGATAGACGATGCCGTCCTTCTCGCGGCCGACCGGAACGATGAAGATGTCCAGCCTGCCGAACGACGCGTTTTGGAACGGGTAGATCTTCTGCGGCAGGATGACCGGCTTGGCGCACTTGAACAAAAGCGAGAACGGCTCCTTGCGCAGGCCTTCATAGGTCTGCGGCTTGCCTTTGGTCGCCTGCACCAAAGTCATCTCGACCGATGCGTCGCCGAGCCCGACCACGAAGGTCTCGTTGAGGTGGGGCGCGAAGCCCTCATAGCTGCCGTAGGTCAACGCTCGCCTCGCCGCTGTGATTATTAAAAGATGTATTTTTAATTATTACTCGTAATAGTATATTCTGACCGGAACATTTGGCAAGCGGTTGGCGGGCGGGATGGCATTGACCGAAGCAACGGCGGTGGCCGGCCCCGCGCATTTGGCCGACTTTGCCGCGGCGGTCATGGCCGATACGGCGCTCGCCGCCGCGCTTGCGGCCGTCGGCGAGCGCGACGCCTTTGCCGAACAGGCCGTGCGCCACGCGGCCGAGCGCGGCTTGAGGCTCGACGCCGCCGCCGTGACGGCGGCGCTGCGGCCCGATCCGCTCGGTCTCGCCCGCTACGGCCCGCCGCTGATGCAAGGGCAACACTGGCCGCCCGCCGCCTGGCTGCCGGTGCAGGTGATCGCGGCCGCGGACGGCCCCGCGGTCGACTGGGCCTATTTCGGCAGCCGCCGGCTGGCCGAACCCTTCTTCGAGGATTCGATGCGGCGCGCGCTCGCGCTGCCGTTCAACAAGCTGTTCCGCTATCGCACGCCGCTTGCCGATTTTCTAAGCCACGCCGAGATCGCGGCCAGCCTGGCGCCCGACGGATTCGTCTTCCACATGTCGCGCTGCGGCTCGACGCTCGCCGCGCAGATGTTCGCCGCGCTGCCGGATTGCGTGGTGGTCTCGGAAGCACCGCCGATCGACACCGTGTTGCAGCTCGCGCGCAGCGCACCGCTGGAGACGGCGGCGCAGGCGCTGCGCGCCATCGTCGCTGCCTATGGCCGGAGGCGACCCGGCGCACGCCGCTTCATCGTCAAGCTGGACAGCTGGCACGCGCTGGCGTTGCCGGTGTTCCAGCGCGCCTTCCCGGAAACGCCGTGGACGTTCTTCTACCGCGATCCGATCGAGGTGATGGTGTCGCAGACGCGCATGCGCGGCATCCAGATGTCGCCGGCGATGGTGCCGGCCAGCCTGTTCGGCATCGAGCCGAGCGACAACCCCGATCTCGAAGACTACGGCGCGCGCGTGCTGGGCGCTATCTGCCGCGCGGCGGCGGCGGCGCAGGCGCACGACCCGCGCGGCCGGCTGATCAATTACCGCGACCTGCCCGGCGCGGTGTTCAGCGAGTTGCTGCCGCATTTCGGCCTGGCGCTCGACGACGGCGCGCGCGCGGCGATGCACCGCGTCACGCAGCAGGACGCCAAGACGCCCGCTTTGCCGTTCACCGCCGATTCCGCCGTCAAGCAGCAGGAGGCAACGCCGTCGCTGCGCCGGCTGGCGCAAACGCATGTCGGCGCCGTCTACCGCCAGCTCGAGGCGCAGCGCGCCGCAGCCCGTTAAGCGCCGCCTTTCGCCGCGGCGAGCGCCTGCCAGATGCGCGCCGGCGTCGCCGGCATGTCGAACTGCGTAACGCCGGCCGAGCGCAGCGCATCCATCACCGCGTTCATGCAGGCCGGCAACGCACCAGTGGTGCCGGCCTCGCCGACGCCCTTGGCGCCGAGCGGATTGTTCGGGCTGGGCACGCCATGATCGACGGCGTTGATGGCGGGCAGGATATGCGCGCGCGGCATGAAGTAGTCCATGAAGCTGCCGGTGATGAGCTGCCCGTTTTTTGAATCGTACTGGCAGTGCTCGCCGAACACCTGGCCGGCGCCCTGCATGATGCCGCCGGCGAGTTGGCCGTTCACCAGCGTCGGATTGAGCACGTTGCCGATGTCGTCGACCGCCGTGTAACGCAGCACATCGACGTCGCCAGTCGCGGCATCGATCTCCAACTCGACCACGTGCGCGCCGCTCGGGAAGGCCTGCGACACCGCCCGCTCCGCGATAGTGTCGAGCGGATGCGGGCTCTCGGATGCATGGCGTTCGATCACTTCGGTCATGCGCATGGAGCGGTCGGTCCCGGCGATGGTGAAGACGCCGTCCTTGAACACGATGTCCTCGGCATGCGCTTCCAGCGCGTCGGCGGCGAGCTTCTTCGCCTTGTCGATCACGACGTCAGCGGCGACCCGGAAGGCGCTGCCCTGCAACATGCCTGAGCGCGAGCCGATCGACGGATTGCCGAGCAATTTCGGCCCGTCGGGATCGCCGGACCGGCTGGTGACGCTTTCGACCGGCACGCCGAGCCAGCGCGCGACCAGTTCCGGAAACACCGTCTCGTGGCCCTGCCCGCTCGGACCGGCGACGTTATGGATGACGATGCCGCCGCCGCGCTTGAACAGCACCGCGACTTCGTCCTTCTTGATGCCGCCGCCGCCCGACGGCTCGATGAACAAGCCGCAGCCGATGCCGCGCAGCTTGCCGGCTTTGCGCGACGCGCGGCGGCGCGCCGGAAAGCCCGCCCAATCAGCCTGCGCCTTGGCCGCGGCCAGCAGGCCCGGAAAATCCGCGCTGTCGAAGCGCGCGCCGGTCGGCGTGCTGTAAGGCATCTGCGCCTTGCGGATGACGTTGCGGCGGCGCAGTTCCAGCGGATCGATCTTCAGCTTGGCCGCGACTTCGTCGACCAGGCGCTCGACGATGTAGTTGGCTTCCGGCCGGCCCGCGCCGCGATAGGCATTGGTCGGCGCGGTGTTGGTGATGACCTGCCGGTGACGGCCATACACCGCCTCGACGGCATAGGCGCCGGCGCCGATGAACTTGCCGTTCAGCGAATTGGTCAGTACGCCGGCGGGCGCCAGATAAGCGCCCGAGTCGCACAGCCACTCGGTGCGCAGCGCCAGGAACTTGCCTTTGCTGTCGTAAGCGAGCTCGCCGCGCAGCGAGACGGCGCGGCCGTGGTTATCGGTGAGGAAATCCTCAGAGCGGGTGGACAGCCACTTCACCGGGCGCTTGAGCATCTTCGCCAGATGCAGCATGACCGGATACTCCGGAAACGGCGCGGTGCGCGCGCCGAAGGCGCCGCCGATATCGATCATGCGCACGCGCACGCGATCCGGCGAAATGCCGGCCATGATCGCGAGATCGTCGCGGAACGCGGGCGCGCCCTGGTTGGCGCAATAGACGTCGAAGCTGTCGGCCGCGGCGTCATAGGCGACCAGCGCGCCGCGCACTTCCAGCGGCGTCGGCGCCACGCGCGGGCTTTCGGCGGTGAGCGTGACGACACCAGCGGCGCGCGCGAAGGCTTCCGCGGTTTTCTGCGCGTCGCCGTATTCGAAATCGAAACAGATATTGCCGGGGATGTTGCCGTGGATGGCGGGTGCGCCGTCGGCCATCGCGTTGTCGAAGCCGATCAGGACGTCGAGGTCTTCGTAGTCGATCTCGATCAGATCGACGGCGTCGCGCGCGGCGGCGGCCGACTCGGCGACCACGACGGCGACTTCCTCGCCGACGAAACGCACGCGGTCGCGCGCCAGGACCGGACGCTGCGGCACCAGGACGCCCTGCCCGCCGCGGCCCGGCGGCGGCGAGATCGGCGGCAAGGTCGCAAAGCCGGCATCGGCGACATCGCGGCCGGAGAGAACGGCGAGCACGCCGGGACTTTTCGCCGCCATGCTGGTGTCGATCGACTTGACGATGGCATGCGCGTGGTCGGAACGCCGGAAAGCGGCATGGACCTGTCCGGGAAGATTCCAGTCGTTGGTGTAACGGCCTTGGCCGGTGACCAGCCGGTGATCCTCACGGCGGCCTTTGAAGCTCGGATTATCCGACATTCTTCACGCGACTCCTGAATTCCAAACGAGCAACGCGCAGCGAAACGCCTTTATCGAATCTCCGCGTCTTATCCCTCCCCCGCTTGCGGGGGAGGGTGGCGAGCGCAAGCAAGCCGGGTGGGGACCATCTCATTTGTCACCCCACCCGGCCGCTCGCTATCGCTCGCGTCCACCCTCCCCTTTCAGGGGGGAGGGATAAACGATCAGCGCAACTCGATTTCCATCGAGATCGCGTCGCCGCGGTAGATGCCGTGGCCGGCATAGAGAACGACGCCGTCGTGATCAATCGCGACGCGATCGACCAGCGCGACCGGCGCGTTCAGCGGGATCTTCAACAGTCCGGCGATCTCAACGTCGGCGGTACCGATGGTGAGCGTCTGCCAGGCCTTGGCGATGCGGGTGCCGGCGATGCGATGCAGGATCGGCAACGTCGGCTGGCGGCGGAACTGCAGCGGCGGCCCTTGCTTGAACAGCTCGTATTCCAGGAAAAAGCGCGCCACCAGATAAGGCAGCCCCTGCCGCACGTGCACCCGCCGCATCATCTGGTATTTCGGCGCCGGCTTGCCTTTCATTCGATCGGCAGGCGGCAGCTCGGTCGCCACGCGCTGTTCCAGCACCTCGATCTTGGCACCTTCGTGCGCGATAATGAGCGACTTCCAATCGATCGCGAGCTTATGGGCGTGCGGGTCCTGCGGCGCGCTGCGCACGAAAGTGCCCTTGGCGCGCATGCGCTCAAGCAGGCCTTCCTGCTCGAGCAGCCCCAGCGCCTCGCGCATGGTGCCGCGCGCGACGGTGAACTCGGCCGCCAGTTCGTCGACGTTCGGGATGCGGCCACCGACCGGCCATTCGCCGGACGCGATGCGGTTGCGGAACAAGGTCGCAAGCTGAATGTAGCGCGCGACCGGGCTGCGGCTGAGATCGGTCGAGCCCGTCACCGTGCGCACCGCGCTTCTGGCCATCGTCATGGTCGTGTCCCTGGCAACATCCCTGTCCGCCCGCAATCCTTAACCGCCCACGTCAGGCCGGCCATCATAGCCGTCCCGGCGCGCGCTGCGCGAAAAAGACGGCTCTTTGGCCGCCGCATCCACAAGGGCGGCGGCTGGTCCGGCCGGGCGCCCCTTTCAATCAATAGTATGGACTTTAGAGGCTTATGGCGATAGTGCTTGCGTCACACGGAGCCTGCATGAGCCGCCTGCCGATCACCATTGCCAGCTGGGATTACGACCGCGTGCGGCCCCTGATCGACGGGCGGGTGCCGGTCGAAGGCTGCGACGTCAATTACCTCACCATGCCGGTCGAGGAATGCTTCGAGCGCGCCTATTTCCACGGCGAGTTCGAGGTGGCCGAGATCGGCTTCAGCCCCTTCTTGATCGCGCTGTCGCGCGGCCCCACCCCCTACGTGGCCGTGCCGGTGTTCCTGTCGCGCATGTTCCGGCATTCGGCGGTCTATATCCGCACCGACCGCGGCATCGACGGCCCTGCCGACCTGCGCAGCAAGACCATCGGCGTGCCGGAGTATCAGATGTCGGCGGTGCTGTGGTTTCGCGGGTTTCTGCAGGACGAGTTCGGCATCAAGCCCGCGGACATCAACTGGGTGCAGGCGGGGTTGGAAGATTCCGGCCGCCGCGACAAGTTTCCGCTCAACTTGCCGGCGGGCTTTCCGCTGGTCTCGCGCACCGACGCGTCGCTGTCGCAGTTGCTCGCCGCCGGCGAGATCGACGGCGTGATGTCGGCGCGCCGGCCATCGTGCTTCGACAACGGCCACCCGAACGTGGCGCGGCTGTTCCCGGACTATCGCGCCGCCGAGCAGGACTATTACCGCAAGACCGGCGTCTTCCCGATCATGCACGCGCTCGGCATCCGCCGCGACGTCTACGACAAGAACCGCTGGCTGGCCGCGAGCCTGTTCAAGGCCTACCTGCAGGCCAAGCGCATCGCCGACGCCGACCTCGCCGAGGTGACCGCGCTCAAGATCGGCTTGCCGTGGGTGGGCGCCGAATACGAGGCCACCAAGGCCATCATGGGCGAGGACTTCTGGTCCTACGGCCTCAACGCGCAGAACCGCAAGACACTCGCCACGATGGCGCGCTATTCTTACGAGCAGGGCCTCGCCACGCGGCTGTTGAGCGTCGAGGAAATGTTCGCAGAAGGAAACCTGAACGAGACGCGCGTCTAGCACGCCGAAAGTTAGAGCGGAGGAAGCCATGGCCGTCCAACTGATCTGCGCCTCGCACAGCCCGTTGATGCTGACGAACGTCGAGGAAACCGAGAACGGCGTGCACGCTCAGTTTTTCCGCGAGCTCGGCGAATGCTCGGCCGCGCTGCACAAGTTCAGCCCCGACCTCGTCGTCGTGTTCGGACCTGACCATTTCAATGGCTTCTTCTACGAACTGATGCCGATGTTCTGCATCGGCACCGCCGCGCAGAGCAGCAAGGACTGGCACCTGGAAGCCGGCCCGTTGCGCGTGCCGCGCGAGCTGGCGCTGAACTGCGTGCGCTACCTGCATTCAAAGGACATCGACGTCGCGCTGTCGCACGAGATGAAGGTCGACCACGGCATCACCATCCCGCTGTACAAGCTGACCGGCGCGCTGGCGCGCTATCCGGTGCTGCCGATCTTCATCAACTGCGCCGCCGATCCGCGGCCCTCGTTCAAACGCGTGCGCACCTTCGGCACGGCCATCGGCGAATTCTTCGCCGACAAGAACATGCGCATCACCGTCATCGGCTCGGGCGGCCTGTCGCACGACCCGCCGACGCCGCGCCTCGAAATGAGCCCGCCGGACGTGGCGAAGCGGCTGATCCAGCGCGCCGTGCCGACGCAGGACGAATTGGACGCGCGCGAAGGCCGCGTCATACGCGCTGCGTGCGATCTCGTCATCGGCAAAGGCCCGTGCCTGCCGCCGAGCGAGCAATGGGACCGCGACTTCCTCAAGAACTTCGTCGACAACAACCTCGAAGCCTTCGACGCCATGACCGACAAGGAGATCGACCGCGTCGCCGGCTTCGGCGCGCACGAGGTCCGCACCTGGGTCGCCGCCGCCGCGGCCGTCAAGGCGATGGGCAAGCTCGAGACCGAGTTGAAGTACTATCACCTGGTGCCGGAATGGATCACCGGCATGGGCATCGTCACGGGACGGGCCTGAGACACGCAATGCCGGACAATCCAGTGACCGGGCGCGTCCGCGCCGGCGATGTCGAGATCTTCTATCGCACGTTCGGCACGGCCGGCCGCACGCCGGTGCTGATCGTGCACGGCCTGTCGTACTTCTCCTACGACTGGATCGAGGCCGGTACCTTGATGGCGCACGACCGCGAGGTGGCGGCGATCGACATGCGCGGCTTCGGCGATTCGAGCTGGAGCGCCACGCGCGACTACAAGCTCGAAACGCTGAGCAACGACGTCGTCGCCGTGCTGGACGCGCTCGGCTGGGACAAGGCCGTGCTGATGGGTCATTCGTTCGGCGGCCGCGTCGCGCTCGCCACCGCCGGCTGGAGGCCGGAGCGCGCCGCCGGCGTCATCCTGGTCGATTTCGCGCCGGACATCGCCGCGCCGGGCCGCAAGTACACCGCGCAGCGCATCGGCGGCCATCCGGACGTGTTCGCGTCGGTCGACGAGGCCATGGCCTACGACCACGACGATCCGTCTGACGCCAAGCGGCGCGCGCGCTGGCAAGCCTTCCTGACCAAGACCGACCAAGGCTACGCGCTCAAGCGCGACCTGCATTACCGCGACAACTTCAAGCGCGCGCTCGAAAGCGGGCAATCGACACCGGTGCCGGCCTTCCTGTGGCCGATGCTGACCAAGATGACGCTGCCGACGATGGTGATCCGCGGCAGTGAATCGAACATGTTCGAGGCCGCGACCCTCGACAAGGTCAAAGAGCTCAACCCGCGCGCCACCGCCATCGAGCTCAAGGGCGGCCACGATCTCGCCGGCGACAACCCGGCCGGACTGGCGAAAGCCGTCAGCGAATTTCTGGCGAAGAGCGGGCTCTAGGCTTTCAACACCTTGGTCGCCCGCACCACCGCGGCATCGTCCGGCGACGGCGCGATCGTAAAGCCGAGTTCCATGCCGATGGCGTTGATGCGCGCCAGATTGGCCGGATAGACCATGACCGCGCGGCGCACGCCCTGAACCGTCATCGCCCCGAACAAAGCCTGCAACAATTGCCGCGCCAGGCCCTTGTCGCGCAGATCGGCGCGGATGACGACCGCCGCCTCCGCCTCCTCGAAATCCGGATCGGCGGCCGCGCGCGCCAGCCCGGCGATGCGGTCGCCCTGCCAGGCCAGCATGGTCATCTCGCGGTCGTAGTCGATCTGGCTCAGCCGCGCCGCCGTCTCATGGCTGCGCTCGCGCAGCGGCGCGAAGGCGCCATGCCACAGGTCTTGCGCGTCGACCTCGTCGGCGAAGCGGCGCAAGGCCGGCTCGTCCTCCGGCTTGATCGGCCGCACGGCGTAGACCGCGCCGTCCGGCGTCTTGATCTCGCTTTCCAGCCGCTGCGGATAGGGCCTGATGGCGAGCCGCGCCTGCGCCGGGCCGGTCGCTGGCTTGACGCGAATGCGGCCGTCGACGCCGATCACGCCCTGCGTGTCGCACAGCAGCGGATTGATATCGATCTCGGTGATCTCGGCGTGGTCGGCGACGATGCGGCTGAGCTGCATCAGCACGTTGACGACGCCGTCGATGTCGGCCGGCGGGCGGTCGCGATAGCCTTTCAACAGCGCGGCGATGCGCGTGCGCTCGATCTGCGCGCGCGCCAGCGCGGTGTTGAGCGGCGGCAGCTCCAGCGACTTGTCGCGCAGGACCTCGACCGCGGTGCCGCCGTGGCCGAACAGGATCACCGGGCCGAAGGTAGCGTCGGTGCTGACGCCGGCGATCAGCTCGAACGCGCCCGGCCGGTGCACCATCTCCTGCACCACGAAGCCTTCGAGTTTGGCAGCCGGCCGCATGCGCGCGACATGGTCGTTCATCTGCCGCGCGGCGGCCTCGACCTCCGCCGGCGTGGCGAGGTTGAGCGCGACGCCGCCGACATCGGACTTGTGCGTGATGTCACGCGAGCGGATCTTCAGCGCCACCGGCGCCTTGATCTCGGCGGCAAATTTCGCAGCGGCAGCGGGGTCGGCCACCGCTTCGGTGCGCGCGAACGGAATGCCGTAGCAACGCATGAAGGCCGCGACCTCGGCCGGGTCGAGCCACTCGCGCCCGTCGGCGAGCGCCTGCTTGACCAGCGCATGGGCGCGCGCGGTGTCGGCCTGCGCGCTCGGCGCCACCGACGACGGCGTTTCCAGCAGCAAATCCTGACTCTGCCGGTAGCGCACCAGATACATGAAGGCGCGCACCGCCCGCTCCGGCGTCTCGAA
>CAYJPU010000071.1:0-14184 GCA_964372105.1 uncultured Undibacter sp. | reverse complement strand
CTAGTGAAATTGCTGCCGATCGGAGTGCACACTTTTGCGAAAAGTGCTCGGTTCCAAAAAGCCTTTCGAATAGCTCTTCAATCGAGGATGGCAACTTAATGCTGGCGGCAGGAAAATCCGTAGTAAGAATATATCTTGATAAATCTTTTCTGGCGGATTGAGAACTAATGTTGTCCAACCAAGCGGAAATTCCAATGATCGTAGCAAAGATAATCACCAGTGATGATGGCGCGCCGACTATTTGGAAAATTGCCTCCATCCCCAAATCTACCTAATCAAATGCAGCCCGTAGGACGGATTAGCGCAGCGTAATCCGCCATTCAGATACGCGGCTGACTCGGCCGGCGTGTTACGCCTTCCGCCTTCGCTCTACGAGCTTCAGCGGACAAGTCGGCTAACCCGCCCTACTTCCTCACTCTATGTAAATTGGCGTACCCGCCCTGCGAATTTTGTTTAAGCGCACCCAATTCTTGCGACCGCGCTCGATCTGCCAAAACCACCATCCGTTCGTAGGACGTTTAATCGCAGCGTACGCTGCAACGGAAAGAGAATTATACAACTTGCCGCCGAAACGTACCTTGCCGTTTCGCTGCACGCGGGCTCTGAATATTTTTCCTTTGAGAGTACCCCTGATCCGAGCACCTTGCGGGAAATACCGGAGAAGATCGCTGTCGACCCCATTGGTTGATTTCGCGACTTTAACGGGAGTAGTTTCTCTACCGAAAAGCGACGAAGCCTCGCTATGCTGCTTGACCCGTATCGCCGCCGCGATCCGCCGACGCATATCTTTCGATTGCGCCAGCTTCCCTCGCTGCTTTGCCCCTTCTGGATTCGCGATGCGGAGTAACAGCGCTTCAATTTCGCGCAGGTGCTGATCTTTAATTGTGAGGTAGATGGAAAATCTGTCCCAAGAACTACCGTGCCTGTTCTTAACGTGCGCCTTTAGCCGTCCGCGCAGTCCCGTCGCGAGCCCGACGTAGTACAGCTTGTCTTTTTTATAGAGCGCGTAGATGCCGGCATTTCGTCCAATAAACTGCTTGACGATATCGGGATGCTTCTCAAACAGATCGCGGGAAACATTTTCCAGATGCTGATGGACTAGCGGCTCGCGCTTTCTGCGCCGCTGTCGCTTTGCCTTTTTTGCCATCCCGAATCCCCCAGAGGTTCACGATGGTACTGCGATTTTCCCGAACGCTACAACTTCGAATTGCATGCCGTCGTTCCCCGGATGCGGCGCAGCACGAGCGTAAGCGAAGTGGTGCGACGCTGATCCGGGGTCCAGCTTTCATTTCGCAAAGCAAGCAACCGGGGTCCCGGTTCTGCAGCGCACCGTTCCGTTTCGCTGCACGCTGCGCCGCGCCCGGGACACGAGGCCCGCCGCCCCTCACTCCTTCATCTTCTCCACTTCCTCCACCGTCCGCCCTTCCCTCGCGCGGTACACCGGCAACGACCAGCCGTAATGCAGCGCGAGCGCGCGGATGGCGAGGCACAACGCAAAACCTGTGCCGGCGGCGACGGCAACGGGCGCCCCAAGGGCCGCCAGCCCGACATAGGCGCTCGCGCCGGCCAGCGCCGCGGTGACGTAGATTTCCTTGCGCAGGATGAGCGGGCTCTCGCCGCCGAGAATGTCGCGGATCACGCCGCCGAAGGTCGCGCTCACCACGCCCATCGACACCGCGATGAAGCCGCCGGCGCCCGCGGCCTGCGCCTTGTCGGCGCCGACCACGCAGAACAACGCCAGCCCGGCGGCGTCACACCAGAGCAGCGTGCGATAGCGCGACTCCGGCACATGCGCGAGGAAGAAGGTCGCCGCCGACACCATGAGGCAGATCGCCAGCGACACCGGCTCTTTCACCCAGAACACCGGCAATTCACCGAGCAGCACATCGCGCAGGCTGCCGCCGCCGATGCCGGTGGCCGCGCCCATGAGGATGAAGCCGAAGATGTCCATGCGCTTGCGCGAGGCGACCAGCGCGCCGGTCACCGCGAAGATCGCGGTGCCGAACCAGTCGAGCGCCATGAGCCAGGAGTCGGGCATTCAGCGTTTGTAGCGGCCGGGCCGGGGACGGGAAAGGCGGGGCGCGTTCAGGCCCGCCGTCAGCACCCCCGCCCATTGCACGCCGCGTCGGACGCGCCGGTCAGCCTCCGCATGATGTCCTTCACCGGGTAGCCGGCTTTCAGCAGGCCGTAGCGGCAGGTGATCGTCGGCGGCAGGCTTCTGACCCGGGCCCAGGTCGTGCCCTTCAAGAGCAGCGTCATCGCTTCCAGGCAGCTGCGCTTGTCGTTGGCGATCACGCGGGCGTCGTCGACGACGTTGCGGCACAGCGCCTGGTCGTTGCCGCGCAGCCTTTGGCAGGTCGTCAGCATGGTCTCGCGCTCGTTCGGCTCGAGGCGGACCAGCGAATAGCCGACAGCCGGCCGTGCCGCGGCAAGCGACAGTATGACGATCGCGCAGGCCGTGGTCGTCCGGAGCACTGGCGTCCTCCCTGGTCCAATCTTAAAAATTATACGCGCATTTGCCGCAAAACGTCCCGCGACCTGACGGTAACGTCAATGTGCAAGGTTAAGGTGGGAAATTGCGCAATCGTTTCATACGCAACCACTGTGCGGCGCAGCACATTTAGCGTGGTATCTGCGCTGCAATACCGTTGCATTTGGCAACTGCTTTCGCCCATCATTCGCAGCAGCGGCCCTGCTTCGCGACACGGCAGGCGCCGCCACCAAGAGCGGGAGCAAACCCCGCCTTCCGCGGACGAAACGAAAGGCTTGGCCAGATGGCTCAGAAGATCGCAACGCGCACGCAAATCTCTTTGCTGCTCTATACGACGATCAATCTCGCGTCGTTCACCGCGGGCGTCTATCTCGTCATGCTGTGGCCGACGTTGAACAATCACGCCGGCTTCTGGATCGCCGTGGTGGTGGCCGCGAGCCTCGTCGTGGCCGCGCCGATCGCCTGGGCGCTGGCGGCGCGCGTGCCCGCCAAGTGGCAAAAGAAGATGGTGGCCGAACCGTCGCCGCTCGCCGGCGCGCCCGGCGAGCCGATCTGACGCAAGCCGCGTCGTGTCAGGTATGGCCGCGCCCGACCCCTGAGGTTGCGGCGGCGCCGGCTGCTCGACCGTCCCTCCCGTGGTAGCCTGCCGCCATGCGCTCGATTCTGAACTTCCTTCTTCGCGCCTTCAAATTCGCCAGCTACGCGGCGTTTGCCGCCGTCGGCACGGCGGTGCTGGTCGTCGCCACCGTCGAGACGTTCAACATCTGCCCGGGCTTTTCCGCCAACACCGGACTGAGCTGCAAGATCGGCGCCATTGAAGGTATCGCCAACGCCGCGATGGGCCTGGTGATGCTGAGCCTGCTGTCGGTGGTGCCGGCAGTGCTGGCGATCGCCGGCCTCATCTTCGCGATCCGCGACCTGCTGCGCTGGCGCCGCCGCCGCGTCGCTGAGACGCCGCAGCAGGCGTGAGCGCCATGCCCGGCACCACCATCAAGATCGCCGCCAGCGCCGGCGGCGCCTTCGATTGCTACCTGGCACTGCCGGCCGATGCGGCGCGCCAACCGGCGGAAAAAGTCCCGGCCGTGGTGCTCGCCTCCTCCGTCTACGGCGTCGACAAGGACCTGCGCGACATCGCCGACGAGTTCGCCGCGCGCGGATTTATCGCCGCCGCACCCGATCTGTTCTGGCGCAGCCATCCCGGCCCCCTCAGCCGCGCCGACCAGAAGATCGCCGCCGCGCGGTCGCAACCGCGCGCGCAACGCATCATGGAGGGCGAAGCCGACATAGCCGACACGCTCGCCGCCTTGCGCCAACAACCGGCTTTCAACGGCCGCGCCGTGGCGATGGGACTCTGCTACGGCGGGCCCTACGCCATGATCGGGCCGAAGCGGCTCGGCTATGCCGGCGGCGTCTCGTGCCACGGCACGCGCATGCAGGATTATGTCGGTGCGCTCGACGGGCTCGCCGCGCCGGTCTGTATCATCTGGGGCGACCAGGACAACCAGGCGCCGCCCGACGTGCAGGCGCTGTTCCGTGCCGTGCCGGCGCAGCATCCTAACGTCGAGGTACATATCTTCCCCGGCGTGCAGCACGCCTACATGATGCCGGATTCAGGCGCGGCTTACGACCGCACGACGCGCGACTTCTCGTTTGCCCGCGCCTTCGCCATGCTCGACCGGTTCCGCTGTCCGAAAACCTGACGGAACCACGCCTGCCCCCGCCGCGTTGACTCCGTGATCAATCATGGAACCGGAGGCTTCTCGGATGTCGACCGACACAACAATGCGCGTGCAAATCGCCGCGCTGATCTTCGTGATGACCAATGCCGTGCTGTTCGGCGTAGGGCTCGTCACGGTGCTGACCGTGCCGGCCTTGAGCGCATATGCCGGCATCAATATCGCGATCGTGGTGGCCTTGAGCTTCCTGCTCGCCGCGCCGATCTCCTGGTTGATGGCGCCGCGCCTGCGCGCGCGCTATTGGCGCCGCCGCGCACCGCGTTCGATTCCGGCAGCCCTGGGCCGCGGCTTCTAGCGGGCAAGACGTTTGGCGACCGACGTCACGCGGCCGGCGTCGCCATCTCCTTGTCCCTGACTTCGGCGCGCTGGGCCGCCGGCCGTGCCGCGATGCGCGCGGCGTAGTCGAGAAACTCTTTTCGCTCCGGCAGCAGCTTGAACACCATGCCCCAGCGGATGTTGGCGCCGATCACCACGTCGGCGGCGGTGAACTGCTCGCCCATCAGCCACGGCCCGGTCGCGACCGCCTTGGCGAGCACGTCCATGGTGGTGTCAAAATCGCCGTAACCAAGCATGGCCCGGCGCGGCGGGTCCTTGCGCGGCGCGGCGCGGTCGACCACCGCGGGTTCGAGGCAGCCGGGCCCGAAGAACAGCCACTTCAGATAGACGCCGCGGCGCGGCGTGCCGAGCGGCACGCTCAGGTTCTTGTCGGGGAACGCGTCCGCCAGGTAGGTGCAGATCGCGGCGACTTCGGTGATGACGGTGTCGCCATGCCTGAGCGCCGGCACCTTGCCCATCGGGTTGATGGCGAGATAGTCGGGCTTGAGGTTGTCGCCCTCCGACAGCCGCAGCAGTTTGATGTCATACGGCTGGCCGACCTCCTCCAGCATCCACAACACGACGGACGAGCGCGAGGGCGAAGCGTGATAGAGCGTCAAATCGGCCATGGAGACACCTTGTCAAACGGGATGAGCGGAACGACATTTGCGGTAATCTAGAACCATGCAGAGAATGTGACCATGCCCGGCAATGTGACCAAACCAGATAATGTGACCGAACCAGATAACGTCCGCGACAATGCCGAACGCCGCCGCTTCGAGCTCGACCTCGACGGCCACACTGCCTTTTCCGAGTACCGGCGCGCGGGAGGCGTCCTGACCGTCATGCACACCGAAGTGCCGAAAGAGCTCAACGGCCGTGGCATCGGCTCCCGGCTGGTGCGAGGCTTGTTGGACATCGCCCGCAGCCAGGGGCTGAAGGTCCACCCGCTCTGCCCGTTCGTGGCGTCCTACATGGACAAGCACGCCGAATACGCCGATCTGCGGCAGTAGCGCGGTGCGCGCAACGCAATCTTTACCCTTCGGTAAGACATTGGGCTCCGTCACGCGTTCACGGGAGCCTTGCTGTGGATTTCTCGGCCGGCATCGACTTTTTCTTCGGCCAGCTCGGCAAGCTGCTGTTCTCGTTCGGCTCGCATTTCTCGCTGACCTCGCTCGGCGCGGCGCTCATCGTCGCCGCGCTGTTCTTCGTCTGGCAGCGGTTGAAGCGCGGCCGCCGGCTGCGCTGGCGCACCATCGTCCGTGCGCTGTTTCCGCGCCGGATCGTTCAGCACAAGTCGAACCAGGCAGACATCGGCTACCTGTTCTTCAATGTCTTCGTGTTCGGCGTGGTGTTCGGCTGGGCCGTGCTGTCCTATCAGGCGATCACGAACGGCATCATCGCCGGGCTGGTGTCGGCGCTCGGGCCGGTCGCGCCGTCGGCCCTGCCCGCTTACGTCACCAATTCCGCCGTCACGGTGATGCTGTTCCTGGCCTACGAGCTCGGCTACTGGTTCAACCACTGGCTCAGCCACAAGGTGCCGGTGCTGTGGGAGTTTCACAAAGTCCACCACAGCGCCGAAGTGCTGACGCCGCTGACGAATTTCCGCGTCCACCCTGTCTACACCTGGATCTTCGCCAACATTCTGGCGTTCGCGGCCGCAGTCGCCAACGGCCTCGGCAACTACATGTTCGGCGACACCGCCTACCAATATGCGCTGTCGGACACCAACATCATCCTGGTGCTGTTCATCCACGCCTATGTCCATCTGCAGCACTCGCACATGTGGATTGCGTTCCGCGGGCTGGCCGGCCGCCTTCTGGTGTCGCCCGCGCACCATCAGGTGCACCACTCCGCCGACCCGAAGCACTTCAACAAGAATTTCGGCAGTTGCCTGGCGGTGTGGGACTGGATGTTCGGCACGCTCTACGTGCCGGACAAAAAACGCGAAGTGCTGGCCTTCGGCTTTGCCGACAATCCGGATGCGCACACGGTCAAGGGCGAACTGGTCGATCCGCTGGTCAAGGCCGCCGGCCATCTGCGGCCGCGGGTCACGCGCCGGCGCGGCGCGCTGGTGCCGGCAACCGATAGCAAGCGCAATCAGCCGGCCTGATGGCCGAGCGCTTCGACCTCGCGCAGCCATTCCTTGCGCTTGTCGTCGCCCGTCGCTTCGACCATGCCGTAGATGGTCGAGCGCACCGGCGTGACGCCGATGAAGCGCAGAATGTTGCGCCTGATCAGCTTGAGGGCGTGCGCGCCGTAATAGAGCCGGTAGAACCAGCCCGGCATGCCCATGGTCATGATGACGCGCGCCGACTTGCCCTTGAACACTTTCCAGGTGAGCTTGCCGCCGCTCGCGTGCATGCGCAGCAGATCGGGCTGCAGCACGCGCTCGATGAAGCCTTTCAGGATCGCCGGCATGTCGCCGCACCACAGCGGAAACACCAGCACCCAGTGGTCGGCCGCCCGCAGCAATTCGCGCGCGGCGACGAGATCGGGCTCGAGCGGCTGTTCGCGCCGGTAGCCTTCGCGCAGCACCGCGTCGAAGTTCATACGGCCGAGCACCATCAGGTCGGCGTGGTGGCCGCCGCTTTCGGCGCCGCGCTTGTAGGCCTCGGCCAGCACGCCGCAGTAGCTGTCGGCCGCCGGATGTCCGACCACGATCGCGATTTTCGCCATGGTGTTCTCTCGATTGAAGCGAGCACACTAGGCAGTCGGCCGCCGGCCCGCTTTGACATGGCGCAAGCGGTGCAGGTTCGGAGCGCCGGTCATTCCGCCGCCGCCGGTCGCGCCCGCGCCGCGCGGCCGTTCCAGCGCGAGCGCACGACGTCCAGCATGACAACCGCCACGCCCGCGGCCAGCACCTGCCAGCCCGGGCGAATGCCGGCGTCGAAATCGAAGACGGTAACGAGCACGCGCATCGGCGACACCTTGAAGGCGATGGCGATACCGATGGCTTCGCCGGCGAAGGTCAGCAGCGACACGGCGAGACTGAGCGCCAGCAGGCTGACCGGCGTCAGCTCGGAGCGGTCCTGCCACCACGCCAGCACGCGGTAGCCGGCAAGCCACAGGAAAATGCCGGCCGTGAAGGTCGGCACTGTCACGTCGGCCTTGGTCTGCTGGAAGTAGTGGACGAGCGCGAGCAGCGCGATGACGTAGATCGCCTGATGCAGCCGCCGCCAGCGCAGCGGCCCGAGCCTGCGCACCATGCGGTCGGTCGAGGTGATCGCCAGCGCCAACAGCCCGAGCCAGGCGACGCCGCCGACGATCAGATAGACGCGGTGCGTGATCTCATGCACGACCTTGAACAGGTCATACTTTTGATCGGCGACGAACAGCGCCAGATGTGCGGCGGCGTAACAGAACGTGCCGACGCCGAGCATGCGCCGGACGTCGACCAGGTTGCCGTAGCGCGCGATCCGGCGCAGCGGCGTTACGGCCAACGTCACGCCCAGCAACACCAGCGTCCAGAAGCCGGCGCGGTGGATCAGATCGTTGAGCGGCCGCGCGCCTTGCGTGATTGTCGCTGCATCAATCAGCGCCTTGGCGAGCGGCAGCACCAGCAGCACGAGCGCGGCGAGGCGCAGCGGCGAGACGCGCCCGCGACGGTCGAGCCAGAGCTGCCAGGCGGACGTCATTGCGCGTTCGTCAACCATCGAAAGCCGGCCTCTTTGGCGTGTGGCAGGCATCGCATGGCAGCCATGCCGCGCTGCACAATTCTACCTTCCCAAGTTGGGGGAAACTACTAACATCGTTTGCAGTGTTCGATTCGTCACAACCGATCACAAGGTTGCGCGCTACGAACTGCCGACAGCCGGACGACGGCAGCACGCCACACGGGGAAGGAGGGTTTCGGAAACACGGCAAGCGGCCGAGGAGGCCAACCATGTCGCACTTCCCGATCCGTGGCTTTGTCATTGCGTCGGCAACTTTGTTCAGTTTTTCGGTTTCTGCACACGACAACTGGGTCAACAGCGGCGGCTTCAAGAACGCCGCCGGTGAATGGTGCTGCGGCGCCTACGACTGCAAGAGCTACACCCAGGCAAGCTCGACCGCGACAGGCTGGATGATCGACGGCGAACTGGTGCCGTTCGATGAAGCCATGCCGGTGTCCCCGCCGGACGGTCAGTTGACGGTTTGCCGGCGGCCGGACGGCTCGCGGCGCTGCGTCTTCGGCTTGAAGCCAGGGCTTTAGTTCGCCGCGCTCAGTCGATAGCTACACGCGCGGCAACGGCCGCCCGGTGCGCTCTTTCGACGGCACCTTCACCCAGGCTTCGCCGTCGAGCACGGGCTCGCCGTCGACGCTGCAGGCGCAGGCGAGCCGGGCGCGGAATTTTTCCGGGATCAGCTCGGCAACCGTCACCTTCACCTCGACGGTGTCGCCGATCTTGACCGGCGCGCGGAAGTTCAGGGTCTGCGAGATATAGACCGCGCCCGGCCCCGGCAGGCGCGTGCCGAGCACCGCCGAGATCAGGCTCGCGGTGTAGAGGCCGTGGGCGATGCGCGTGCCGAACGGCGTCTGGGCGGCGAAATGTTCGGACAGATGGATCGGATTGCGGTCGCCGGTCACTTCGGCAAAGCCGACGACATCGGACGAGTCGATGGTCTTCTTGAGCGTCTCGGTCATGCCGACCGAGAGGTCCTCGAAGTAGAGCATTTGCAGCGGCAGCACCATGGAATCACGTTTTCCTGAACAGAGGCCCCTTCGTATACATCATCAAGGCGCCGAAGGCGTCATTGTTCGCTCTCGGCCGGCCGGCACAGCCACCATAGCGTGCCGATCAATACCACATTGGCGAGCGCGAGCGCCGTCAACACGCCGAGCGTCGCATCGGCGCCGGCCGCCTCGATCAGCAGCGCGCCGGCCGACGGCGCCACGGCCTGAACGATCAAGCTCGGGAACGCGAGCTTTCCCATCAGCCGCGGAAAGCGCACCGGCCCGAACAGTGCCAAAGGCAGCGTGCCGCGGCCGATCCAGGAAATACCATAGCCCGCGCCGTACAGCAGGATGATCGGCACCAGCAACGGGAAGTGTCCCGACAGCAGCACGAGGCCGACGGCCATCAGCGTGCAGGACGCGACCATGGTCCAGATCGGGTGATAGCGATTGCCGAACAGGCGTTCGACCACGCGGGCGCCGACCTGGGCCGGGCCGAACAGCGCGCCGAGGCCGATCGCCACCGCGAAGTCGACGCCCCTCGCCTGCAGGAACAGCAACATGTGCACGATCACGGTCGAGCCGATGCCGGCCGCCAGTGACAGCACCACGGCGAGCAGCGCAAAGATCACGCCCTCATGGGCGATCGGCGCCGGCGGTCGGACGCTGTCGGCGTGCCGGGCCGCCTCGGCATGAACCGGCTGCTTGCGCAGCACCGCCATCTGCAGCGGCAGCGCCACCAGGAGATGCAGACCAGCGTAGACGAAACACGCGCTGCGCCAGCCGAGATGGTCGATCATGAAGGCGCTGAGCGGCCAGCAGATCGTGCTGGCGAAGCCGCCGAACAACGTCAGGTTCGTGATCGGTCCGCGCGCGCCTGAGCCGTACAGCCGACCGAGCGCGGCGAACACCGCGTCGTAAAGCCCGGTGCCCATGCCGAGGCCGATCAGCGCCCAGGCGATGAGATAGACCGGCAGCGTCGGCGCCAGGCCGACACCGACAAGGCCCAGCGCATAGAAGATCGAGCTCGACAGCAGCACCAGCCGGCCGCCGTGCCGGTCGATGAGGCGGCCGACCTGCGGCGAGATCAGCCCAGCGACCAGCAATCCGATCGAGGTGCCGCCAACGACTGGCCCGAGCGACCAGCCGGTGTCGCGCACGATCGGCCCGGCAAAGACCGCGGGGAAATAGAATGACGTACCCCAGCCCAGGATCTGCGCGATGCCGAGCACCGTAATGACGACACGGCGGTCTGGTGTATGGGCCTCTCGCTGCGGCGACAAAGCGTTGGCCTCAGGTCGCGGGCTCCATACCTTTTTCCTTCAGCACGGTGGCGGCCTGCGGGCCGGACAGCGCCTTGATGAAGGCCGCCGCGGCATCCTTGCTCCTGGTCGCGGACGACAGGCCGGCGGCATAGGTCGTGAAATTCTGGATCTCCTTCGGCAGCGGCCCGACCAGCGTCACGGCTTTCACCGGCACGATCTCGCTGATCTGATGCAGGCCGAGCTCGGCCTCGCCGCTGACGATCAGGTCGGCGACGTAACCGCCTTTCTTCAATCTGGCCTTGGCGCGGATCTGGTCGGCGATGCCGAGCTGCGCCATCAGCTTCTCGATGTAGACGCCGCTTGAGCCGCCGCTGGCGGGATCGATGTAGGCGACCGTCTTGGCCGACAGCAGCGCCTGCTTGAACGCCTCGACCGTGGCGATATCGGGCTTGGGCGCGCCCTGCTTCACCATCACGCCGACACCGACACGCGCCAGATCGACCCGGCTGCCGGCGGCGAGCTTGCCCTTGCCGGTCAGATCATCGACGACGACCGGCGTGATCACCGCGACGTCGAAGGCTTCGCCACCTTCGATGCGCTTCTTCAGGGCGCCGGCGGTGTCGTTATCGACGACGACCTTGTGGCCGGTTTCCTTCTCGAAGGCCGGCACCAGCGCCAGCACCACCTGCTTGAACGCGCCGCCGGTCAGCACCTTGATTTCGGCGGCGGCCCCCGGCGCAACGGCGGCGAACGACAGACAGGCAGACAGCAGCGCGACAATCTTGGTCTTGGGTGACATCGATTCCTCCCGGCCACGGCCCCTCTATACCATTCGACGTCGCGGCCGCCTCCTGCCAGCCATCAATGCGGTAGTCGCATGGGAGGCTGACCGACTTTTTAGAAGCCATGCGGCAATATCGACCCGGTTCGTGCGACTTTGCCACGAATCGTTTCGCTGCCTGTTCAAAATCGAACGAACCGCGTTGTTTTGGCCGCGCCGCGCCAAATACCTTCGCACTTGCAATATTCCGACCCGGTCTAAAACACCGGCATACGCACTAGCGTCGTAAATACCCTTTAATATCATAATCTTGAGATATGCATTCTGTGATTAGCTGCAACGCAACATAATCAGTTTTCTTGCGGCGTAGAATCCCTATGTTCCGATTAATCGAATTCACCGGCCGCAGCCGGACACTGACCGAAAGAGGAACACCATGATTGCCCATATCGTCCGCTTCATCCGCGAGTGGAAGCGCTACAATCAAAACCTGAGCGAACTCAACCGCCTGGGCGACCGCGAACTGGCGGACATCGGCATCAGCCGCTCCGACATCGCCCGCGTGGCCTGGAACTCCTCCCACCAGGGCTAATCGCCTGGCCGACGAGACCTGAAACGCCCGCACCTGTTGCGGGCGTTTTACTTTTGGGGCTATTCCGCCAGCCAGCGCGCCAGCGGTTTGACTTCCGGCGGCTGGGCGTAGCCCCGGGTCCAGGAATCCACCGCCCATTTTACGCCGTTCGCGGTGTCGACCAGCACCGCGGTGTAGTGCGGCGGCCGGCCGTCGATCAGGAACCCGCGCGACACCGGCACATCCACGCTGTGGTGGCGCAGCAGCTTGAGCTGCTGAAGCACCAGCAGCAGGCTGGTGGTGTTGCGGCTGGCGTCGATGCAGTCGAACTGCCCAGCGTCGAACATGTATTTGGCGCCCGCCGCGGCGACGTGGTTGCGCGTGCCGGCGGCCGGCGCGATGCGGCGGTCGAACCAGGCGCCGGCCGCCGCAACCGCGCGGCGCTCGGCCGCCGCCGAGGCCTTGCCGGCGGCCATGACCCGCGCCAAGGCGGCATGGTCCTTGGCGGTAAAATTGACTTCCGCGCGGTATTTGCAGTCGAAGCCGTGGCAGACGTAGACCGTGGCGGGGGTCGGTGCGGCGACCGAATAGCCGGAATAGGTCTCTTGAACCACGTCCGCCATCGTGGCGCTGGCCGCCAGCGGCACAAAGGCGCAAAGCGCCGCCACCAAACCGCCCATCAGAACAAACACACGCATGACGGAACCCGTTACCGGCCGTTGCCGCTGCGCCCCCCAGCACCTATTGATCATCGAATGACAAACCAAGAAAAACAAGCCGTCCACATCATCGGAGGCGGGCTCGCCGGTTCCGAGGCCGCCTGGCAAATCGCCGAGCGCGGCCTGCCCGTGGTGCTGCATGAGATGCGGCCCCTCCGCTCGACCGACGCGCACAAGACCGGCGGCTATGCCGAGCTGGTGTGCTCGAACTCGTTCCGCTCCGACGACGCCGAACACAACGCGGTCGGCCTGCTGCACGAGGAGATGCGCCGGCTCGGCTCGCTCATCATGCGCATGGGCGACGCCAACCAGGTGCCGGCGGGCGGCGCGCTGGCCGTCGACCGCGACGGATTTTCGAACGCGGTGACGGCCGCGCTCGAAGCCCATCCGCTGATCACGCTGGCGCGCGGCGAAGTCGTCGTCCCGGCCGACGCGTGGGACAGCGTCATCATCGCGACCGGCCCCCTCACCTCGCCCGATCTCGCCGCCACCATCCGCCGGCTCACCGGCGAAGACGCGCTCGCCTTCTTCGACGCCATCGCGCCGATCGTGCACCGCGACTCGATCGACATGACGCAGGCCTGGTTCCAGTCGCGCTACGACAAGGCCGGGCCCGGCGGCACCGGCGCCGACTACATCAACTGCCCGATGACGCGCGAACAGTACGACGCCTTCGTCGACGCGCTCATCGCCGGCGACAAGACCGTGTTCCACGAATGGGAAGCGGCGACGCCCTATTTCAACGGCTGCCTGCCGATCGAAGTAATGGCCGAGCGCGGCCGCGAGACGCTGCGGCACGGTCCGATGAAGCCGTTCGGCCTGACCAATCCGCACCAGCCCGACGTCAAGGCCTACGCCGTGGTGCAACTGCGCCAGGACAACAAGCTCGGCACGCTCTACAACATGGTCGGCTTCCAGACCAAGCTGAAGCACGGCGAGCAGGTGGGCGTGTTCCGCACGATCCCCGGTTTGCAGAACGCCGAATTCGCGCGGCTCGGCGGCCTGCACCGCAACACCTTCCTGAATTCGCCGCGGCTGCTCGATGCGACCTTACGGCTGAAGGCCAACACGCACTGGCGCTTCGCCGGCCAGATCACCGGCTGCGAAGGCTATGTCGAATCCGCCGCCGTCGGCCTGTTGGCCGGCCGCTTCGCCGCCGCCGATCGCCGTGGCGAAACTTTGCCGCCACCGCCGGTCACGACCGCGCACGGCGCGCTGCTGGCGCACATCACCGGCGGCCACATCGACACGGTCGACGCCGGCCCGTCGTCGTTCCAGCCGATGAACGTCAACTTCGGATTGTTTCCGCCGCTGGCGGAGCCGGCGCCTTTCGACAAAGAGGACGCCCGCAAGTTCGGGCGCGGCTCGGCCAAGACGCTGGCCAAGAAGAGCGCGATGACGCGGCGCGCGCTCGCCGATCTCGGACAGTGGATCGATGCGCAGAAGGCGACGTCCGCAGCGGCGGAATAACTCTTCTTATCCCTCCCCCGCTTGCGGGGGAGGGTGCCGCCGAAGGCGGCGGGTGGGGGCACAATTCGCTATTGAGAACAAACCCCACCCGACTCCGCGCTCCGCGCGGGGCCACCCTCCCCGGTCAGGGGAGGGGTAAGAAGCAGCCAACGCTCCGCCCCCCGTGGTGTTTTGCAGGC
>CAYJPU010000070.1:12974-14201 GCA_964372105.1 uncultured Undibacter sp. | reverse complement strand
ATGATAGCGCGGCGGGCGCACGAAAGCGCCCCTCTCTTGGTCGCCAAAAGAAGGGAGACGGTTCAAAAGCCGCCGACGGCGCGTCGCTGTTTGAACAGACGCCCTCGATTATTGCTGCGTCTGGATCGCCTTGCCGATCATGTCGCGCAATTCGAGGCTGTCCTTGTGGCCGTGGACCGCGACTGCGTGCTGGACCGCCGCGTCGACCAATTCCTTTTTACTGTCGGCGGCAATCGAAACCGTGCAGTTCATATCGCTCGGGTATTGACGGCAGTCGATAAACATCCTCGCCATGATCGCCCTCCCGGTGAAAGCGTGATGAGTCCAACCGAGGAAACGTCCGTGCAGGGCATGCTAACAACACGGACGGCCTGTGAAAAGGCCAGGCCGACCTCATCTCAAGGAGTCAGAGCAGCCCCAGTTCCTGCAACTCGCGCCGCATCTGCTCCGGCATCCGGGCGGCGCCGGGCGCGGCGCGCGACAGGTCGCGCGGCGCTTCCTTGTCCTCGAGGTAGCGCCAGCCCTGGAACGCCGCGCGCGGGCGCGGCTCGACCAGCTTGGGCTTGCCGTCAAGCACCACCTGGCAGCGCTTGACGCCGTCCTTGCCGGTGGCGGTCCTGATAGCGAGGATGCGCTCGCGGCAGGTGATCTGGCCCTTGACGACCCAGAACAGCGAGCCGCCGGCGGTCAGCTCCTCGGCGCGCTTGGGCACCATGCGGGTGGTGTGGACGCGCTCCGGCTTCTGGCCGCGCCGCTTCTTTTCCTTGAGCTTCTGTTTGATCCAGTCTTCCAGGTCGGCGACCGTGTCGCAGCCGACGGCGAGCTTGATGAGATGAAGCGGCATGAGCGCATCCATAGCGCGCGCGCCACGGCGGTGGAAGTCCACGTCATTACGCCTTGTTGATAGTATTTGCCGGTGCCCCTATTGCACATTTGGCGGCGTGGCCGATGATGAGGGCGCTGAGCGCTCCATGGGCCAAGGGGGAGACTATGAAGAAACTCGTTCTGATGCTTGTCGTGGCGGCCGTCGCAGCGTCACCGGCTCTGGCCGCAACGAAAAAGAAAAAGATGACCACACAGGAGGCCGAGGCCGCCGAAATCGCGAAGCAGAACGACAATACCCGGCGCGCTGTCAGGGACGCGCTGCCGCTGGCACTGCCGAGCTGGTCGCTGCCGATTTTCTTCGGCATGAAGATGGATGAAAAGCTGAAGCAGGGCGACAAGAAG
>CAYJPU010000070.1:0-12874 GCA_964372105.1 uncultured Undibacter sp. | reverse complement strand
CGCCGGCTCGATCAGCATCACCTTGGCGCCCTCGGGAACCTGGGCGTCCTGGACGACCGCGATCTCGGCCACCACGCCGTCGACCGGCGCGTGCAGGGTGTGCTCCATCTTCATGGCCTCGATGATGGCGACCCGTTGGCCGCGCGTCACGGCCGCGCCCTTTTCCACCAGAACGGCGAGCACCTTGCCGTGCATCGGCGCGCGCACCAGCCCGCCGGCGCCGGTATCCGCGGCCTCGTCGAGCACGAGGTCGCGCAAGGTCACTTTGGTCTGGCGGCCGGCGCGCAGCACGTAGACGGCGTCATCGGTCGCGACCGCGACCGCGCCGGACGCCGGCGCTTCGCCATCGACGGTCACCACCGGACCGGCCGCGCCGTAGCTCACCTGCGCCGTCACGGTCTCGCTGTCGGCGATCACCGGCAACAACAGCGTGCGGGTGCCGGAAAGCTGGAAGGCGTCGTTGGCGTCCCACGGCGAGGCGGCGGCGTCCGTGACGGCAAAACGCGCGCTCTCGCGCGCCAGCAGCTGTTGCGCGCCGAGCGCCGCGGCCGCCTTGTCGAGGCCCTGCGCGGTGGCGCGCAGTTCGCCGAGATGGCCGTCGATGAAGCCGGTGTCGAATTCGCCGCCGCGAAAGTCCGGCGCGCGCGCCAGCGCCGCAAGGAACCCGGCGTTGCTGCGCGGGCCGGCGACCACGGTGGTGTCCAGCGCTTCCGCCAGGCGATCGAGCGCAGCGTCCCGGGTCGCGCCATGCGCGATCACCTTGGCGATCATCGGGTCGTAGAACGGCGTCACCGTGTCGCCGGCCTCGACGCCTGAATCGATGCGCAGGCCCTCGCCGTGCGGAAACGACAGCGCGATCAATTTGCCGGTCGACGGCAGGAAGCCGCGCTCGGGGTCTTCGGCGTAGAGCCGCGCCTCGACCGCGTGGCCGTCGAGCCGGATCTGGTCCTGCTTGAGCGGCAGCTTCTCGCCCGCCGCGACGCGGAACTGCCACTCGACCAGATCAAGCCCGGTCACCGCTTCGGTCACCGGATGCTCGACCTGCAGCCGCGTGTTCATCTCCATGAACCAGAAGCCGTCGTCCTTCAGGCCGCCGGCGCCGTCGGCGATAAACTCGACCGTGCCGGCGCCCTGGTAACCGACCGCCAGCGCCGCCGCGACCGCGGCCTGGCCCATGCGGGCGCGCAGGTCGGCGCTCATGCCGGGGGCCGGCGCCTCCTCGATCACCTTCTGGTGCCGCCGCTGCAACGAACAGTCGCGCTCGTTGAGATGGACGGCGTTGCCGTGGCCGTCGGCGAACACCTGCACCTCGATGTGGCGCGGCGCGCTGACATATTTTTCGATCAGCACGCGCGCGTCGCCGAAGGCGCCTAGCGCCTCGCGCTGCGCGCTCTCGAGCGCGGCGTCGAAATCGGCGTGGCGATCGACCCGCCGCATGCCCTTGCCGCCGCCGCCGGCGACCGCCTTGATCAGCACCGGATAGCCGATCTCGTAGGCTTTCTGCTTGAGGAACTTCGGCTCCTGCATCTCGCCGTGAAAGCCCGGCACCACCGGCACGCCGGCCTTCTCCATCAGCGCCTTGGCGCGGTCTTTGAGCCCCATGGCGCGGATCGCGTCCGGCGGCGGGCCGACGAAGACGACGCCGGCGTCGCGGCAGGCCTGCGCGAAGGCGGCGTTCTCCGACAGGAAGCCGTAGCCGGGATGGACGCAGTCCGCGCGCGCGGCCTTGGCGACGGCGATCAGCTTTTCGGCCGAGAGATAGCTCTGCGCCGCGGCGGCCGGGCCGATGGCGTGCGCCTCGTCGCAGACCCGCACGTGCAGCGCGTGCGCGTCGGCGTCCGAATAGACCGCGACGGTGCGCAGCCCCATGCGCTTGGCGGTGCGCGCGATGCGGCAGGCGATCTCGCCGCGGTTGGCAATGAGGACGGAGGTGAACATCAGGTGGGCCCGGTCTTGAACGTCGAACCGGATACTAGCGCGCTTGCGTGGCGGATGGCGCTACTGAAGGCAATTGGGCCTGTGGACGCTTTGGCGGCACCGGCACGGTCGCGCCCTCGCCCATTGGTTGCGCGGCCGGCGCTTCGGCCGCTTCTTTGCCGCCGTCCTTGACGCCTTCCTTCGGCCGCGCCGGCTCGGCCGTCATGATGCTGACCGCGGGAATCGAGGCGGCGGACGGGAATTGCCATTTGCTGTCGACCGGCCGGCCGGCCGGTGGCGGCGCGGCGCTGGCGACCGGCGGTGTCACCTGCTGCGGCGGCGCGGCCGCCTGCGGCACGGCGTCGGCGGCCGGCACCGGCCGCTCCCACCGGGGCGCGTGGCGCGCGACGTATTGATCGAACACGCGCGCCTTGAGATTGGCCTTGAGCGCGCCGGTTTCCTTGACCAGCGCGAAGGCCGCGCAGTTTTCGGGCGTGCAGCCGTCGCGGTCGGCCAGCACGTAGGCGGCGAGCCCGAAGCGGTCGAGCTCGATCGCGCGGCGCACGCCGGTCAAGGCCGAAGTCACGCCGTCGGCGCCGCGCTGCGCCAGGGCCGCGGCATCCTGCAGCAGGACGAGCCGCGCGGCGGTGAAGGCCAGCGCCGCGGCGGCGCTCGAAGCGTCCGCGAACACCGCCTTCTCGCAGGCGTTCTCGAGCGTGTCGCCGGCCCCGCCAGTGAGACAGCCGAGCGGCGAGCCTGGCATCAACGCGCGCCCGGTCAGTTCGGCGTCGCGCGCCAGCAGCGCCCGCCGTTCCGCCGCCTGCTCGTTGACCGTCATGCGGCCGAGCACCGCGTAGACGGCGAACGCGGCGACCAGGATCGCCGCGCCCGGGAGTGCGAACCGCAACAGTGCGCTTACGCTCGGCATGAGCCTCCGTCTTCGGGGAACGCTACGTTACTGCACCTTGATGCCGGCGCTCTTCACGACGTTGCCCCACTTTTCGATGTCCTTGCGCAGGTAGGCGTCGAACTCCTCCGGCGTCTTGACCAGCGGAATGGCGCCCTGCTTGAGCCAGGCTTCCTTCACGTCCGGACGATTGATCACCTTGTTGATGGCACCATTGAGGTAGGCGATCACTTCTTTCGGCGTGCCCTTCGGCGCCATGACGCCGAGCCAGATCGTCGCCTCGTAGCCCGGCACCGTCTCCGCCACGGTCGGCAGGTCCGGCGTCAGCGGGTTGCGCTTGGCGCCGGTGGTGGCGAGCGCGCGCACCTGGCCGCCTTTGGCCAGCGCCGTCATGGTGGTGACGGCGTCGAACATCATCTGCACGGTGCCGGAGACCGCGCTGTTGCGCGCGTCGCCCGAGGCCTTGTGCGGGACGTGCACGACGTTGGTGCCGCTCATGGCTTTGAACAGCTCACCGGCCATGTGATAGGGCGTGCCCGGGCCGGACGAGGCGTAGTTCAGCTTGCCCGGCTCTTTCTTGGCGAGATCGATGAATTCCTTCACCGTCTTGGCCTCGACCTTCGGGTGCACCACCATCAGCAGGTCGGAATAGTTGATGGTCGCCACCGGCACGAAGTCGCGCATCAACTGGAACGGCTTGTTCGGCAGCAGCGACTCGTTGGTGGTGTGGGTGTTCGACATGACCAGCAGCGTGTAGCCGTCCGGCGCCGACTTCGCGACCGCGTCGGTGCCGATGACCGAACCGGCGCCCGGACGGTCCTCGACCACGAAGGACTGCTTGGTCTCTGTCGACAGATGCTGCGCCAGGACGCGCGCGTAGACGTCGGCCGGCCCGCCGGCGCCGAACGGCACGATCATCTTGACGCCGCGGTTCGGATAAGTTTGCGCGCTGGCGCCGGCAGCCAGGCACACCACCGACGCCAGCAGGGTCCCGAGACGAATGAATGAACGCATGATCCTCCCCTTTCGTGTTTTGGTATTTTGAAGTTTCTGTTTGCGCTGAGATAACGTTTCGAAGCTTTTGTTTATTCCAGGCTGACCGTCAGGTGCCGCCGGCCGACTTGAAGCTGTGCGCGAGGTCGCCCGCCGCCGCGAAGGCGCCCTTGGCCTCGATCGAGGTCAGCGCCACCGTGGTTTTCAAATCGGTGACGCCGCCGCCCGAACCGGCGGCCAACAGCGCCGCCGCCATCTGGACGTCGTTGGGCGCTTCCGCGATGACGAGAAAATCATAGTCGCCGAACGTGACGTAATAGCCGATCAGGCGGCCGCCGACCTTCGAGATCAGGCGCGCGACCTGGTCGGCGCGATCCTCGGGCTTGACGATCATACCCTTGAGGGCGTCCCGCGTGTAACGGCCTTGCGTGATGTAGGTCGGCATGCGGTCCCTCCCCTGCGGGCGCCAAACAACGCGGCGGTTCTTAGCGCATGCGCGGCCGCGGACGAAGGGCTTTGCCGGGCCGGCGGTGGTCACTTCAGGCGGCGTGCGCCGCCGGCCACGGGACTACGGCTTGTCGAGCTGGCTTTCCTTGGCGACGCGCTCGAACGCCTCGCCGGAACTCTTGATCCGGTACTGATAGTCGTCGCCGTCCGACGGCAACAGCTTCACCACCGTATAGCTACCGCTTGCGGCGGCGCGCCCGAAGGTCGGCGAGGTGTAGTACACCGTCTCGCCCACCTGATATTTATGCGCACGAAGAGGTACGTCCGGCACCACGATCGGCTGCACTGGCGGGCTCAAAGTGTGGATGATCGGCGCGGCGGCCGACGCCAACGGCTCCGGCAATCGGGTTGCCGGGCGCGACGCCGTCTTGACGGCGGTCTGCGCCTTGATGGCAGAAGATTTGGAGGCTTGAGCCTTGACGGCTGGCGCCTTGCTTTGAACCTTGGCGACCTGAACCTTGCCGAGCGGCGTCTTGCTCGCCTGGGTCTTGCCGACTGGCTGACGCGCCGATTTCGAGGCCTTTTTCACCGTGCCGCGCGCGGATTTCGCCGCCGGCTTGGCGGTTTTCTTGGCGGTACCCCGGGATGTCTTGGAGGACCGCCCGGCGGACTTTGTTGACTGTCTGCTCATTGTTTTAATATAGCAGCAAATTTCGTTTGGGTGCGAAGTTTTTTCCTTAAAAAAGCTAACATTTTCATATGGTTATAAACCGCACGGGACGGGCTGTCACAGTCTTTCCGCATTCCGGGTTGCCCGGCCCGGAACCGCCAGCGAGGCGGGAACCGCAGCCTTCGGTACGCGTTCAGACCGGGTCACCCCGGAGGTTCACATGCGGCTTCTGCTCGGCATCATCCTCGGCGCCACCCTCACCGTCGGCGGCGCCTATCTCTATGACTCGCACAACGCCTCGAATGCCGCCGAGGCGCCGGCCGGCGTGCAGCGGCCGATGGTGAACTGGGACGTGGTCAACACCACATGGGACCACCTCGCCGAGCGCGCACGCGCCGAGTGGAACAGGCTGCGGGCCGGCACGCGCGAGGGCTGACGTCACCGCCAACCGGTCAGGCGGCCGACGTCCCGCCGACCTGCGAACGTTCGCCGGCGCCCAGAGCCTGACCGATCTCGCGCCGGTCCATCCAGGTACCATCATCGCCTTCGATCAGCAGCGGCACGCGTCCCCCCTTTTGAAGGTGACGTGCCCATGACAGCGCGTCGTCGAGCGCACCGAACTCCTTGAACAGCGCCTGGGATTTCGCGAACGGAGAAATGCCGGCCGAGCCCGGCGGCCCGCTGTATACGCGATAACTCATCTCGCACCTCGTCTCGTCAGTTTGCTTGATGTCGAGCGCGCCGAGGTCCTCCGCGCAGCCTGCGCGCAAGGAACCCCGGCTTTCGATTTTACGCGCCCAATGTTTCTGTGTGTGGACAACAACGCGTGAACTCCACCCCGGTTCCCGCTGCGCGCGGCGTGCTATCGTTGCGGTACTTGAACGGGGAACCGGGCCATGAAGGCGGCCTACTACGAGCGCAACGGCACCGCGCGCGACGTCCTGCGCGTCGGCGAGATCGAAACGCCGCCGGTCGGCGCCGGCGAGGTGCGGGTCAAGCTGGCCGCCTCCGGCGTCAACCCCTCAGACGTGAAATCGCGCCTCGGCGCGACCCGCAAGATCGCCTGGCCGCGGGTCATTCCGCACAGCGACGGGGCCGGCGTCATCGAAGACGTAGGTGATGGTGTGCCACGGGCGCGCGTCGGCGAGCGGGTTTGGGTGTGGAACGGGCAATGGAAACGCGCCTTCGGCACCGCCGCCGACACCATCGTGCTGCCGGCCGCGCAGGCCGTGCCCCTGCCCGAGCGCGTCAGCTTCCAGGAAGGCGCCTGCCTCGGCATCCCGGCGATGACCGCCTGTCACGCCGTCACGCTGGCCGGCCCGGCGCACGGCGGCACCCTGCTGATCAGCGGCGGCGCCGGCGCGGTCAGCCAATACGCCATCCAGTTCGCCAAGGCGCAGGGCGCGACCGTCATCACCACCGTCTCGTCGGCCGACAAGGCCACGGCCGCGCGCGAAGCCGGCGCCGACCACATCATCGACTACAAGCGCGAAGACATCGGCGAGCGGGTGACGCAGCTCACCGACAGACGCGGCGTCGACGCCGTCATCGAGATGGACCTTTCCGCCAACGCCAGACTGCTGCCGGGCGTGCTGCGGCCCAAAGGCAGCGTCGTCGTCTACGGCACCGGCCCGGAGGCGACCATCCCCGCCTTCTTCTGCCTGACCAGCTCGATCCGGCTGCAGTTCTTCCTGGTCTACGAGCTCGACGCCGCCGAGCGGGCCCGCGCCGTCGGCGCCATCGGCCGCGCGCTGTCGAACGGCACGCTGCACAACCGCGTGGCGCAGCCGACCTTCACGCTCGACGACATCGCCGCCGCACACGAGGCGGTCGAGCGCGGCACCATCGGCAATGTCATCGTGAAGATGTGAACTCCGGTCATGAAGAGCGCCACAAGCCGGTTCGGATGGTACCTCGCGCTGCTGCAGCTGTTGTTCACGCTGTGCTGGACGGTCTACGCCATCTATCTACCGAAGCTGGCGGCAGCCGCCGGCATTCCGGCCGCCGCCGTCATCCTGATCCTGATGCTCGATCAGCTGGTCTTCGTAGTCTGCGATTTCGCCACCGGCATCGCCGCCGACAGAGTGACGCGGGTGCTCGGCCGCCTCGGCGTCTGGGTGACGGCGGCGACCGCGATCTCTTGCGCCGCCTTCCTGGCGCTGCCGTTCGTCGCCGCCGCCGGCGCGCCGGCTTTGCTGGCGGTGACGCTGGTATGGACCGTGACCTCGTCGGCGTTGCGCGCGCCGCCGCTGATGCTGCTCGGCAAATACGCCGCCAAGCCCAAGCTGCCTTACCTCACGAGCCTCGCGATGCTCGGCTACGGCGTTGCCGGCGCGCTCGCGCCCTATCTCGCCGTCACGCTGCGCGACGTCGATCCGCGCGTGCCGTTCGCGCTCGCCAGTATCGTGCTGATGCTGACGACCCTCGGCATGATCACGGCCGAACGCCGGCTCGCCGACGCGCCGCAGCCGCTCGCCAAGCTGCTGGAGACCGCGCCCGCGCCGGCCTTCGGCACCCTGACGCGGCCGGCGCTGGTGTTCGGCGTGGCGACGGTGGTGCTGGCGCTCGGCTTCCAGGTTCATGTCTCGATCTGGAGCGCGCCGTTGTTCCTGCGCTACGCCAAGCCGGCCGACCTCGAATGGCTGATGCCGGTGTTCTGGATCGGCTTCAACGTCGCCATGCTGCCGGCCAGCCTGATCGCCAAGCGGCGCGGCGGCCTCGCCGTCATGGGCGGCGCCGGCCTGTTCGGCGCGCTCGCCATCCTGGCCGCCGATTTCGCGCCGAACCTCAACGGCATGATGATCGCGCAAAGCGCGGCCGGCGCCGCCTGGGGCGCGATCCTGATCAGCGCCTTCACGGTCGCCTTCACCGTCGGCGCCAACGGCGCCGAAGGCCGCATGGCCGGGCTGCTGTTCTCGGCGCTGGCGCTGGCGACGCTGGCGCGCATGGCGACGGTGGCGTTAGGCCTGCACGCGGAAGCAACGGCGGCGATGCTGTTGTTCCTGCCGCCGGTGGCGTGGTCGGTTGCCGGCGCGGTGGTGCTGTCGCTCGCCGCGCGCAGCCTCAGCCGCCGCGATCGCGACGGCTCCGGCCAGGCGGCCGCGCCATGAATGAAGCGCCGACCACCGAGATCGCGATCCGCGCCCACAGCATCGCCCAGTTGTTCAACTCGTTCGATCCTTCGCCCTTCCGCGAGAAGGACCTCGACGCCGGCGTCGAGGAGTTCCTGACCAGCTGGGTGCGCGAGCTGCCGCAGGGCGCGCCGTTCAAGATCGCCGTGCATCTGCCGCCGGAGGAAGCCGCCCGGCCCGAGGCGGCCGGCATCGCCGACGCCTTCGCGCACTATTTCAGCTATCGCGCCGATGTCGGCGAGCACGAGATGCGCGAATTGTTCCGCGTCGGCCGCCGCTCGCTTCCCATCGGGGTTGTCGCGCTGATCGCCTGCCTGGCCGCGAGTCAGCTGGCGGCCACGCTGATCCCGAACGCCATCATGGCGCGCATGCTGGAGGAAGGCCTGATCATCATCGGCTGGGTGGCGAACTGGCGGCCGATCGAAATCTATCTGTACGACTGGCTGCCGATCCGCCGCCGCATCCACCTGTTCCGCCGCATCGCCGCCGCCCCTTTGGTAGTCAAGGCGGGCTAGCCGGTCACGGTCAAGGCGCGACCGCGGCGTCCTTGAAGCCGGCGGCGTCGAGCGCGCGGCGCACCAGGCCGGACATCTTCACGTCCGCGAGCAACTCGCTGACGAGCCGCAGCGCGCCGGGACGCTCCTTCGGCACCGCCACCGCGATGCCGACCTGCTGGAAATGCCCCGGCAGCACGCGCGCGCCCGGCAGCTTCGGCAGCAGCCCGGCAAACGAGTCGTGCGACAGCGCGAAGGCGTCGCCCTTACCGGTACGCACCAGCTCCGTCATCTCGTCGACGCTCGGCACTTCCACGACCTGCGCGCTCGGCGCGGTGCGGCGCGCGCTGCGCATGGTGGTGGTGTTGGCGATGGCGACGATGCGCACGCCGGGGCGGTTGACTTCGTCGATGTTGTAGATCTTCGAGCCGGCCGGCACCAGGTACGTGCTCTCGAGATAATAATAAGCCGGGCCGAACGCCACTTTCTTGGCGCGCTCGGCGTCCTGCGGCATGAAGGCGACGTCGCAGCCGCCGTTCGCGAGCGCGTCGGTGACCTGGCCGGAATTGTCGTAGACCTGCAGCGCCAGCGGCAGCTTCAGCGCCGCGGCGAAGCCGTGCAGCAGATCGACGGTGACGCCGCGCGGCGCGCCGGTGTCGTCCTTGACGCAGAAGAAGGCCGAGGCCGCCGGCGAGACGACGATGCCGCCGCGCAAGGGGCCGGTGGGAGCGAGTTCTTTGAGAGCGTCATGCTGGGTCATGGCGCAGGCGTTTAGCACGCGCGCCGGACTCCGGCTACGGCCGTCCGCTCCACTAGACGACGACGTTCAACAACGCCTGCGTCGAGCCCGCGCGGCCGGCCGAGGCGGCGTTTGCCGCGGCGCCGCTCGCGTCTACGCCCGGCGTCCCCTTGAGCGCGCCGTCCAGGATGGTCGCCGGCTGACGGTCGAAGCCGGAGCTCTGGTCGAGCCCTCTGACGATATCGGGCGTCGAGCCCGCCGGCGCGACCGCCTCCTTGGCCTTCTTAGCGGCTTCGGCTTCTTCTTTCTTTTTGTCCTCGGCCTCGACCCTGCGGGCCCAGTCGACGTCGAAGCAATTGCGGCACTCAATGCCGTGGATCTTGACGGACATACGCGTGCGCCCTCCCGCTGCGGTCAGGCTAGGTCCGCCGGGTAAACGGGGCCTGAATCAACAGGTCACGGCTGCGTGAGCGCGACGTGAGAGGCGACAACCCTGAATCGAAGCGCCCCGAACACAGGCGCCGTGCGCGGCCGCGGAAGACCGCCGCACCCTACTTCTTGCAGGCCCCGATCCATTTCGAGACGATCTTCTTGTCGGCGGTGGTCTTCTGCCCGGCCAGGATGACCGTCGATTTCATCGTGCCGGTGTAGTTGCGCCGGTCGAGGAAGGTGTAGGTCGCGGCGATGTCGAACGACATCTGCTTCGGGTCGCCGCACTGCATCACGAACGACACCGTGTTGCCGCTCTGCTTGACGTCCAGCGTCTTGCACTGGCCGGCGCCCTCGCTTTTCATCGCCAGCAGCGCCTTGACCGGGTCCTTGGCTTCCTCCGGCTTCATGCATTCCGTGGTGACTTCCGGCTTGGCCGGCTGGCCGTTTTCCGTGCCGGTCTCGGTGTCCTGCCACTGGCCCGGTTCGAGCTCGATGGCGGCGCGCGCGGGTGAGGCGATGAGGCCGCAGCAGGCAATGAGAGCGAACGCGGCGGCACGAATGATCTTGGCAACGAGCATCGATCTTTCCCCCAAAGTGGCGACCCGATTCTGGAAGCCGCCCCGGCGGCTGTATAATGCGGCGGAGCCCAAAACGCCACTTGATCGCCATATTTATTGTATATACATTAAATGCCGATAAAGATCACCTTCGATCCGGCCAAACGGGAATGGACGCTGCGCGAGCGTGGGCTGGATTTTGAATGGGCCGTGGAGATATTTGCCGGTCGTACGGTTGAACGCGTGGACAACCGGCGCGACTACGGTGAGGTTCGAAACATCACGATCGGTTTCCTGCGAGATCGAATGATGGTTTTGGTGTGGACGCCGCGTGGGAATGACCGTCACGTCATATCGATGAGGAAGGCAAATGAGCGAGAGAAAAGGCACTACGGCAAAGAGTTCGGGGCCTACCAAAGCACAACTAAAAAAGATCGATGACTACGTGCTCGGTCCGAAGGATTACGAGGAAATTCCCGAGCTCACCGAGGAATGGTTCAAGCGGGCTGATCTCTATGAAGGCGGTCGGCTCATCAAGCGCGGCCGGCCACCCTCGCCGCAGCCCAAGGAAGCGCTCAGCCTGCGGCTCGACTCCGACATCGTCGCGCATTATCGCCGCAGCGGCCGCGGCTGGCAGAGCCGCATCAACGCGGCGCTGCGCAAAGCGGCGAAGCTGCCGACGGAAAAGCGGAAGAAGGCGTGAGTTCAGCTTTGTAGGGTGGGCTGAGCGCAGCGAAGCCCACCGGCCGACTCTGACATCTTTTCAAACGTGAGCTGGTGGGCACGGCGCTACGCGCCTTTGCCCACGCTACGTTCAGTTGCTATATTGGCACCATGCGCCGCGAACAGGTCATCACGAAGCTGAAAGCGGCCGAGCCCGCAATCCGCGCGCTCGGCGCGAGCGCGCTGTACCTTTACGGCTCGTATGCGCGCGACGAGGCGCGGCCGGATTCCGACGTCGATGTCTTCATCGACAAGGACCCCGCGCGCCCGTTCGGCTTCGACGCCTTCATGAACATTTATTTCAAGCTTCAGGAAACGCTCGGCACCGAGGTGGGCTACACCACCCGCGAAGGGCTGGTCGAGTTCTACCGGCCGGACATCGAACGCGAAGCCGTTCGGGTTTTCTGATGGCGGCGGCGAGCGCCAATCCGCGCGCCCGGCTCGAACACATTCTGTTTCATATTCGTGGCGTGGCCGACACGATCGGCGGCGTCGGCTTCGACACTTATTCAAGCGTTTATCACATGGAACGCACCGTCGAGCGCGCGGTGCAGATTATTTCGGAAGCCGCGCGAACGCTGCCTCCAACGGTGACTGCGCGTTATCCCGAGATCGAATGGATAAAGATCGCCGGCATCGGCAATATCCTACGGCACGAATACGAACGCGTTGACCCGCAGACGATGTGGGAGATTGCAACCGTCAAGTTGCCGGAATTGGAAAAGGTGATCGAACGGATGCTGGCGGATTTGAAACCGCAATGAAGCGCCTCTCTCCGCCCTCATCCTGAGGAGCGGCCGCAGGCCGCGTCTCGAAGGATGGGGCGGCCCCATGGTTCGAGACGCGTCGCTTTGCGACGCTCCTCACCATGAGGCCGAGAGAGGCTTCAGCGCGTAGCCCGCGTGACGCGAAGCGGAACGCGGGGCAGAACTTGCCACATTGGCCGACCCCGGGTTTCGCTGCGCTCCACCCGGGCTACGGGCTTATGCTTTCTTAACAGAGCCAACGAAAACTGGCGCGCCGATTGCAAATAAGATTGGCCATGCAGGCCTTTCATCTTGAGCCCGAAAAACAAACACTTCGGGCGCGCTTTTGTCTTTCTTCCCAAAATCAACTACCAGCGCCCTGTTTCCGCACGGTAAAAAATGCTGCCACAGCGAATTTGTAAGCTTTGTTTTGACCGCCCCCAAAATTGAAACGGATCGCTCCAACCCATCTTTGTGAAGCATGTGATGCCCCCTACGGGGATGAAACTCGTGCGCATAAGGCGCAAGTTTTTTATAAAGCTTAACGTATGCGGACGCGGTGCTTACAAGATTCTTCTGTTCAAACTCTGACGCCGAAATACTCCATTCCAATATCTCTGAATTATCCCCCACGCCAATGTTGATCGAACGGGGCTGCGGAACAAAGCTAAGATTATGCTCGGCAAGACGTTCAAAAATCTCGCGCGGCTTATACGACTTTAGCAACTCTTCATTCAATTCTGCCGCACCTAGCTCGCATGCACAAAGACAACAATACGAAACCGCCTCCACTATCTTTCGTAATTGCACGCCAATCAATTCGACCTTCAAAAAATCGACTTTTTGATCGTTATGTTCCTCAATGAACATAAGACGCCGTTTTATCATCGACATTAGATTTTCGTAGTCTCGCAACGGCCTCGGCTTTTTCATCGCTTTTACATCCTAAACACCCCGAACCTCGTCTCCGGCACCGGCGCGTTGAGCGCCGCACTGAACGCCAGCGCCAGCACGCGGCGCGTCTCACTTGGCGCGATGATGCCGTCGTCCCACAGCCGCGCCGTGGCGTAATACGGGTTGCCCTCGGTCTCGTACTGGTCGCGGATCGGCGCCTTGAA
>CAYJPU010000069.1:11867-14251 GCA_964372105.1 uncultured Undibacter sp. | reverse complement strand
AGCCCGGTCAACCGGCGCGAATACGGCCCCGGCCAGCACGGCCAGCGCCGCAAGGGCAAGCTCTCCGACTACGGCGTGCAGCTCAAGGCCAAGCAGAAGCTGCGTGGCTACTACGGCAATATTTCCGAGAAGCAGTTCCGCGGCATCTACGACGAGGCCATCCGCATGAAGGGCGACTCGGGCGCCCACATGATCGGCCTCCTGGAGCGCCGCCTCGACGCCATCATCTTCCGCGCCAAGTTTGTGCCGACGGTGTTCGCGGCCCGCCAGTTCATCAACCACGGCCACATCCTGGTGAACGGCAAGCGCGTCAACATCCCGAGCTATCGCGCCAAGGTCGGCGACGTGATCGAGATCAAGGAAAAGTCGAAGCAGATGAATCTGGTGCTCGAAGCCCAGGCTCTGTCCGAGCGCGACGTGCCGGACTACATCGAAGTCGACGGCAATAAGATGACCGCCAAGTTCAACCGCATCCCGGCCTTCACCGATGTGCCTTACGCGGTGCAGATGCAGCCGCATCTGGTGGTCGAATATTATTCGCGCTGATTTTTCCGCGCAGCGACGATGGGAAAGGCCGCCGCAGGGCAGCTTTTTTCGTTTCAGCCTTTTTCGTTTCTGCCCCTGCGGTAAACGCGCGCCGGCCGGGGGCCAAACAAAGCCCTCCCCAAGCATATGAACTTTGCTATGTATGGCGGATGACCCAGTTCACCCGCCGTACCCTTCTCGCCGCTACCGCCGCCGCCGTTGCCGCCCGGGCGCTTCCCGCCTTCGCGGCCGCGCCGCATTCGTTCAAGCACGGCGCCTTCGACGTGACCGTCGTCAGCGACGGTCACCTGGTACTGCCGATCAGCTTCCTCGCCGCCAATGCGCCGCCGGACGAGCGCGCAGCGCTGCTGAAGGCGGCCGGGCAGACCGGCGACCAATATCAATCGCCGACCAACGTCACGCTGATCCGCTCCGGCAGCGACCTCATTTTGGTCGACATGGGCTCGGGCGACCGCTTCATGCCGACCGCCGGCAAGCTGTGGGACAACCTGAAGACCGCCGGCATCGACAAGGGAACGATCACCAAGGTGATCTTCACCCACGGCCATCCCGACCATCTCTGGGGCGCGGTGGACGAGCTTGACGATCTGGTGACGCCGGACGCCACGTTCTACGTGTCGGCGCGGGAATGGGATTTCTGGAACGGCGACGACGCGATGCGCGGCCTGCCGGCCGAGCGCGCCGGCTTCGTCACCGGCGCGCGGCGCAATTACGCGGCGATCAAAGGCAAAGTGAAGATGGTGAAGCCGGGCGACGACGTCGTCTCCGGACTGAGCGTCGTCGATACGCCCGGCCACACGCAGGGCCACGTCTCGCTGGCGCTGGCCGGCGGCGACGGCCTGATCGTCGGCGGCGACACCCTCACCCACCCGCTGATTTCGTTCGAGCATCCGGAATGGCGGCCCGCCGCCGATCATGTGCCGGAGCAGGCGGCCGACACGCGCCGCAAGCTGCTCGACCGGCTGGTGGCCGACAAATCGAAGCTGATCGGTTTCCACCTGCCCTATCCGGGCGTGGGCACCGTCGAGCGCAAGGGCAACGCCTGGCGCTTCGTGCCTGCCGCCTAATACGGCGCCGGCACCATCACCGCGATCAGCGCGCCGATGAGCGGCAGCAGCGCCACGAACAGGCCGAGGCCGGCTTTGCCGCGCCGACTGAGGATCCACCCCATGACCGGCGCCGCCAGGCAGGCGAGCACCGCCAAAGCATAGGCGGCGACCAGGAGGCCGCCGCCGTGCATGCTTTCGGGACCGGAACCGAAGATGAAGCCTGACACGGCGACGAGCAGCGCCGCCAGCGCGAGGTCGGCGATAGCCGCGATGACCAGAAGCGCCATCATGGGGCGCGCTTCACGTCAGGCGGTCTGGCTGACCTGAACGCCCTTGTCCTTGAGCGTCTGCTGCAGCTCGCCGGCCTGGAACATCTCGCGGATGATGTCGCAGCCGCCGACGAATTCGCCCTTTACGTAGAGCTGCGGGATGGTCGGCCAGTTCGAATAAGCCTTGATACCGTTCCGCAAGTCGTCGGACTCGAGCACGTTGAGGCCCTTATAGGCGACGCCGAGGTGGTCGAGGATCTGCACCACCTGCCCGGAGAAACCGCACATCGGAAACTGCGGCGTGCCCTTCATGAACAGCACCACGTCGTTGCTTTTGACTTCGTTGTCGATGAATTGCTCGATGCCCATGTGATCCTAGTCCTGTTGGGCGGCGCAGCGCGCTTCAGAAGCGCCGCGCGGCCAAGCCGCCGTGCTGGCGATATATGTAGCTCAGATTCACCTGCCACCCCAAGGGGGTGGAAAGCACCTCTCCTCAGCGCTTTTCGGGGGCGTAGAAGGT
>CAYJPU010000069.1:0-11767 GCA_964372105.1 uncultured Undibacter sp. | reverse complement strand
GTCCGACAGCGCCGCGCCCTCGGACGCCGCGATCGTCTTCATGTTGGCGAAAGCGCCCCACACGCGGGCCTCGTCGCCCATGGTCAGGCGTCCGGCGCGGAAGTCTGCAGCGCCAGCGCGTGCAGCACGCCGCCCATCTGGCCCTTGAGCGCGTCGTAGACGAGCTGATGCTGCTGCACCCGCGATTTGCCCTTGAAAGCCGCGGAAATCACGGTCGCGGCGTAATGGTCGCCGTCGCCGGCGAGGTCCCGGATGGTCACCTGCGCGTCCGGCATGCTCGCCTTGATCAGACGCTCGATCTCATGGGCATCCATCGCCATCGCCAAGTCTCCTCATGGCCTTGGACCCGCTGCGGCGGCGAATCCCTCAGGCCATCTAGAACGCAATTTGCGCCCAAATTTTTACGGATGACAATATCCGCACCCGGGATAGCATGACTTTGGCAGCGCGCGGCCAGGCCTTTCCGGCGCGGAGCGCCAGCCGAACCAACAATGACAAAAAAGGGGAAGCCGATGCTTGAAGCGAGAAAGCTTGGGATTCGCGCGCTGGCGCCGGTCATCGCCGCGCTCGCCGTCGCCGCCATGACGTACGACGCACAGGCGCAGGTCACTTCGGCGCAGCAGAGCGCGATCCGTTCGGCGTGCCGCTCCGATTTCACGGCGAAATGCTCGGGCGTGACGCCCGGCGGCAAGGACGCGCTGGCCTGCTTGCAGAAGAACGTCGACGGCCTCTCGCCCGCCTGCAAGACCGCGGTCGCCGCGACGCTGCCGCCACCGGCGCCGGCCGCCGCCAAACCGGCCGAAGCCGCGCCGCCGAAGGCCGCCGCGGCCCCTGCACCGGCAGCACCGGCTGCCGCATCCGCAACGGCTGCACCAGTCGTCTCCGCCCCACCGCCCAAAGCCAAGGTCACACCACCGCCGAAGGCCAAGCCAGCCGCGGCTGCCATCGCTGCGCCGGCACCGCCTGCGACAGCCGCCGCACCCGAAGCGCCGCCGGCGCCGACCGCGGCGCAAATGAAAGCCATCCGATTCACCTGCCGGCGCGAGTTCGCCAACAATTGCCGCGGCGTCCCCTCGGGTGGTGCAAAAGCCATCGATTGTCTGCAACGCAATGCCGGCAAGCTTACGCCGGACTGCAGGACCTCGCTCGCAGCGCTCGGCGACGCGCGGCCTGCTTCGCCCGGCACGCCGCCACCGGCGCCCGCCGGCACGCCCAAGGCGCCGGTCGTGATGACGGCCGTAATCGGACGGTCCTGCATGCGCGACCTGCTGCTGCACTGTCGCAACATCAAGGTTGGCGACGGCCGGAAGATCGCGTGCCTGATGGAGCGCGGTCCAGCGCTGTCGCCTTTGTGCAAAGCGGCGCTGAAGATCACCGAGCCGGTGCGCTGACGCGTCCACCGAAACGAAAGAGGCCGCCCGTGAGAGCGGCCTCTGTCGTTTCAATGACGCCGACGCGCGAACGTTACGCCGCGCCCGCCATGTAAGACGGCAGCCAGTCTTCGAACTGCTGACGCAGCCTGGCGAGCGGGATCGGCGGCTCGCCGTCGATCAGCAACGCGTCGCCGCCGGTGACGCCGATGCGCGAGGCCAGCACGCCGGCGCTGCGCGCGCGCGTGATGACGGCGTCGGCCTTGCCGGCCGGCACGGTGACGAGATAGCGCGCCTGGTCCTCGCCGAACCAATGCGCGTGCGCCGGGATGTCGTCCGGCGCGCCCGCAAGCTTGGCGCCGACGTGCGAGGCCATCGCCATTTCCGCGATCGCGATCAGCAGGCCGCCGTCCGACAGATCGTGCGCCGCCGTGACGGTGCCGTCGAGAATGAGCGAGCGCACGAGGTCGCCGTTCTCGCGCTCTTCGGTCAGATCGACCGGCGGCGGCGCACCCTCTTCGCGGCCGCAGATCTCGCGCAGGTACATCGACTGGCCGAGCCAGCCGGTGGTCTCGCCGACCAGCAGGATCGAATCGCCCGCGCCCTTGAACGCGAGCGAGGCCGACTTGTGGAAGTCGTCGATCAAGCCGACGCCGCCGATCGACGGTGTCGGCAGGATCGCCTTGCCGTTGGTCTCGTTGTAGAGCGAGACGTTGCCGGACACGACCGGGAAGTCGAGCGCCTTGCAGGCCTCCGCGATGCCGCGCACGCAGCCGACGAACTGGCCCATGATCTCGGGCTTCTCGGGATTGCCGAAATTGAGATTGTCGGTGATGGCGAGCGGCTTGGCGCCGACCGCGGTGAGATTGCGCCAGCACTCGGCGACCGCCTGCTTGCCGCCTTCGAACGGATCGGCCTCGCAATAGCGCGGCGTCACGTCGGTGGTGAGCGCCAGACCCTTCGGCCCCTCTTCCACCCGCACCACCGCGGCGTCGCCGCCCGGGCGCTGCACGGTGTTGCCGCCGATGATGTGGTCGTACTGCTCCCACACCCAGCGCTTGGAGCACAGGTCGGGCGCGGCCAAGAGCTTCTCCAGCGCCTCGCCGGTGCCGACCGGCGCCGGCACGCGCTCGGCGTCCAACTCGTCGAGCTTGGCCGCGCTGACGAAGGGCCGCTTGTATTCCGGCGCCTGTGTGCCGAGTTCGATGATCGGCAGATCGGCCTTCACCTCGCCGTGGTGGCGCACGACGAAGCGCTTGGTCGGCGTGGTCTCACCGACCACCGCGAAGTCGAGGCCCCATTTGCGGAAGACGGCCTCGGCTTCCTGTTCCTTCTCAGGCTTGAGCACCATGAGCATGCGCTCCTGGCTCTCCGACAGCATCATCTCGTAGGCGGTCATGCCTTCTTCGCGGCACGGCACCTTGTCGAGGTCGAGCGTGACGCCGAGGTCGCCTTTGGCGCCCATCTCGGTCGCCGACGAGGTCAGGCCGGCCGCGCCCATGTCCTGGATCGCGATGACGCAGCCTTTGGCCATGATCTCGAGGCAGGCCTCCAGCAGCAGCTTTTCCGAGAACGGATCGCCGACCTGCACGGTCGGGCGCTTCTCCTCGCTATCCTCGCCGAACTCGGCCGAGGCCATCGACGCGCCGTGGATGCCGTCACGGCCGGTCTTGGAGCCGAGATAGACGATCGGCATGCCGACGCCGGAGGCGGCCGCGTAGAAGATCTGGTCCTTCTTGGCGATGCCGACCGCCATGGCGTTGACGAGGTTGTTGCCGTCGTAGCGCGAATGGAAGCGCACCGAGCCGCCGACCGTCGGCACGCCGAACGAGTTGCCGTAGCCGCCGATGCCGGCCACCACGCCCGACACGAGGTGCCGCGTCTTGGCGTGCGACGGCGCGCCGAAGCTCAAGGCATTGAGGCACGCGATCGGGCGCGCGCCCATGGTGAACACGTCGCGCAAAATACCACCGACGCCGGTGGCCGCGCCCTGGTAGGGCTCGATGTAGCTCGGGTGGTTGTGGCTCTCCATCTTGAACACGCAGGCCAGCCCGTCGCCGATGTCGATGACGCCGGCGTTTTCGCCGGGGCCCTGGATCACGTGCGGGCCCTTGGTCGGCAGACCGCGCAGATGGACCTTGGACGACTTGTACGAGCAATGCTCGTTCCACATCGCCGAGAAGATGCCGAGTTCGGTGAGCGACGGCGCGCGGCCGATCAGCTTCAGGATGCGTTCGTACTCGTCCGGCTTGAGCCCGTGCTCGGCCACGAGTTCAGGCGTGATTTTTGGTTCGTTGGGAATCATTTCGCTCCAGGGGCCGGCATGCGGATCAGCGGTGAGTAGCACACATATGGGGGACGATTTGACACCCTTGTCAGGGGCTTTCCAGAGGAAAAAGCGGTCGCTGTTCGCGGCGGAACCGGCTTTCCCGGAGTGGCGTTCGCGTGCCGGCGCACGCGTGCCGCGCGTGACGGCGCGCGGCGGCGCAATGCCCCGGCATTTCGCGACGTCGACGGCGTGCCGCCTCACCCGCAAACGCGGACGGCAACCGGCTTTATCGGCAGTCGATGGAAGCCCGCCAGACTCGGCTATTTGGGATTTGGCCCCTGATATCCCGCCTGCAGGCAGTCGATGTCGTACACGCCGGTATCGGTACCCACATTCCAGACCCAATAGGCCGCGTTGCTCATGTTCGAGCTAGTGCGGTAGTTGCAGACGGGAAATACCGCAGTCGTGCCGCTCGGACATTGCGACGACGACGAGTTGGTCTGGCAGCTGCCGGCGCCGTTGTTGAGCAGGCTCTGGCAGCGGGACGAGACCGTGTACTTCGCGTTGCTGGCCGGCAAGCAAACGATGTTGCCGAGGTTCTTGGTCGACGAGTTGGTGTTCTCGCGCGAACAGGTCTGGCTGCTGCCGGTGATCGTGCAGTTGACGAAGTTCGCGCCCGGATCCGAGGTCCGGTAGCCGACCACCAGTCCGGGCGCGGAGCCTTTCTGGATGACGACCGTGATGAAGGTCTCCTGGCTGGCCGCGCGGGCGGCGCCGGTGCCGGCCACGACGAGCATGGCCAAGCCCAGCACGGCCCCGCCGATCGCCGAAAAAAGCTGTCTTTTCATATGCATGGAATCCCCCCGTTTGATTGATTGAGCGGAAGGAAGAATACACGCAATACGTGTCTTGTCTACAATAGACAACCAGCCGTCGTGGAACGACGAACTCAGCCACACCACGGTTTTGGGTTGTCAGGCCGCCTTCGCCAGATGATCGGCGAGCCCGGCGAACAGTCCGCGCCCGTCGGTGGGCCCCAGATCCGCTTCGACGTGGTTCTCCGGGTGCGGCATCATGCCGAGCACGTTGCCGCGCGCGCTGACGATGCCGGCGATGGCGTTCATGGCGCCGTTGTGGTTCCAGTTCGGATCGATCATGCCGTCCGGCGACGCGTAGCGGAAAATCACCCGGCCCTCGCCTTCCAGCCGCGCGATGGTCTCGCCGTCGGCGATGTAGTTGCCCTCGCCGTGCGCCACCGGCACGCGGACGACCTGGCCGGCGTTGTAGCCGCGCGTGAACGGCGTGTCGGAACGCTCGACGCGCAGGTAGACGTCGCGGCAGATGAACCGCAGTTGCGCGTTGCGCATCAGCACGCCCGGCAGCAGGCCGGTCTCGCACAGGATCTGGAAGCCGTTGCAGACCCCGAGCACCAGCCCGCCTTTGTCGGCAAAGGCGTGCACGGCCTTCATGATGGCGCTGCGCGCGGCAATGGCGCCGCAGCGCAGGTAGTCGCCGTAGGAGAAGCCGCCGGGGATGACCACCAGGTCGGTGCCGGCCGGCAGTTCGGTTTCGGCATGCCAGACCATCTTGGGCGCGCGGCCCGAGACGAGTTGAAGCGTGCGCGCCATGTCGCGCTCGCGGTTGATGCCGGGGAAGACGAGGACGGCGGCGTTCATAGTGACGGAGCGTCGCTCAGTTCGAGCCGTTGTTCGATGCGATCGAGGCGGGTTTCGTGACGGATCAGGGTCGCGTGGATGCCGCCAAGCTCCTGATGGATGCCGAGCAGTTCCTGGCGAATACCCAACATCTCCGTGCGCAGCGCCTGCATATCGCGCTTGCTCTCGTCGGCTTTGCCGTCCACCTGCTCGAGGCGAACCTGAACAGCCTTCAAAACTTCGTACATCAGTTCATTGGTCACTTCGGCCATCGGTCGTCCCTCAGCCAAGCAGCTGCACACTATAATTCTCGATCACCGTATTGGCCAAGAGCTTGTCGGCCGCCTGCTTGAGCAGCGCCTCGGCCTTGGCGCGGTCGGCAACGCCTTCGATCTCGATGTCGAACACCTTGCCTTGGCGCACGCTGGCGACGCCATCGATGCCGAGCGAGCGCAGCGCGCCCTCGATCGCCTTGCCTTGCGGGTCGAGGACGCCGGTTTTCAGGGTGACGGTGACGCGGGCTTTCATCTCAGGTTCCGTAATCCAGACAGTCCAAATTAGCGAGTCTCGCCCTGCTGCCTTTTCCGGGCGTCCCCAAGAAGTAGCGGTTCTCCTAATGGAATAGCAACCCTTGGACGAGGCTCGGGTTGATAGCGCTCAAAGCCGAAAGCCGCGGCGACTGGCTCTAACGAGGCGCTCGATAAGTCCGCAGCGTTGTCACGAAAGAGAACCCCAAATAGAAAAAAGCAGTCCTTAGCAACCGCGACAGCCATAACTTGTGCTGTAACTTGACCGGACTTTGCATCCGGATATTGCACGCGAATTAAGCGGGCAAAGCCTTCCGCTCCGTCCATCAAGATCGGCATCGGCTCGGACTCAGGCGCAAATTTCGACGCGCCCATATTAAAAGGAAACGTCGCCATTACCTGATGCACCGAATCGGGCGCGACCGTCGCTTTGAGATCGCGCTTCGCTCCGACACCAAGCCAGAAGTAAGCATGGCGAATCTGATCGTCCCGGCAACTCTCGCAAAACGCCGTGCTTATGGCGTGGTACGCGAGTCCGTTGCTCAGCTTCCAATTGGGCTGTCGAGCGACGAGACGGGCTCCATACGTTTCCACGCCATCCCGCCACTCGATAAAATGTGACCCTCCGCTGTCAAACTCGCAGGGTCCGTCAGCTCCAGCCGCCAAACCGACCGAGCATAAGACAAAGGCCAGTATCGCAGCTGCGTAGCGCATGCAGACACCAAGCAGAGAGCAGAAGCTAGCCTAACTCAGCCGTCCTCAGCCTTTTACCAGCACGGGGCCGGTGCCTTGCGGCCGCTCGCCCTCGTTCAGGATGCCGAGCCGCTTGGCGACTTCGGTATAGGCTTCCACCAGCCCGCCGAGATCGCGGCGGAAGCGGTCCTTGTCGAGCTTCTCGTTCGACTTGATGTCCCACAGCCGGCACGAATCGGGCGAGATCTCGTCGGCGACGACGATGCGCATCACCTCGTTTTCCCACAGCCGGCCGGTTTCCATCTTGAAGTCGACCAGACGGATGCCGACGCCGAGGAAGAGCCCGGAGAGGAAATCGTTGACGCGGATGGCAAGCGCCATGATGTCGTCGATCTCCTGCGGCGACGCCCAGCCGAAGGCGGTGATGTGCTCTTCCGACACCATCGGGTCGTTGAGCTTGTCGTTCTTGTAATAGAACTCGATGATCGAGCGCGGCAGCTGCGTGCCTTCCTCGATGCCGAGGCGGGTCGCGAGCGAGCCGGCGGCGACGTTGCGCACCACCACCTCGAGCGGAATGATCTCCACCTCGCGGATCAACTGCTCGCGCATGTTGAGACGGCGGATGAAATGCGTCGGCACCCCGATGTCGTTGAGGTGCTGAAACACGTACTCCGAGATGCGGTTGTTGAGGACGCCTTTGCCTTCGATGACTTCGTGCTTCTTGGCGTTGAAGGCGGTCGCGTCATCCTTGAAATGCTGAATCAGCGTACCCGGCTCCGGGCCTTCATAGAGGACCTTCGCCTTGCCCTCGTAAATTCGGCGACGGCGGCTCATTGGAATGTACCGTGGTTTGTGAAAGTCCATCGAGTGTGCCGTGGCTCCTGTTAAAGACTTAAAGCGAGATCCGCGGCGGCGGGACCGAGCCGGCAGCGATTCCCGCGCGGTTCGGACACGTCGGCAACCTAGCCCAACGGTCAGGGCAGTACAATCGATCCGGCCCGATGTTTTCCACTCCGCAATTTCGCCGCAAATGCGCGTCCGGATGTTGCCTTGACGCTGACAGGGCGATATGCAAGGCCGCAACGGTACTATGTGTGTAGGCGGTCACGAGACCGCAAGCGTTCAAACGAGGGGCGGCATGACCACATTCGACAAGCGCGAAGAAGGCTTCGAAAAGCAGTTCGCGCATGACGAGGAATTGCAATTCAAGGCGATGGCCCGCCGCAATAAGCTGCTCGGCCTTTGGGCGGCCGAAATGCTGGGCAAAAGCGGCGCCGACGCCGAGGCCTACGCCAAGGAAGTCGTGCTCGCCGACTTCGAGGAATCCGGCGACGGCGACGTCGTGCGCAAGGTCGTCAAGGACCTGACGCCCAAGGGCGTCAGCGAGCAGCAGGTGCGCGCCCAGATGACCGCGCTCCTCGCCGAGGCGGTCGCGCAGATCAAGAAGAGCGGCTAAGGCCTCTTCATGGCCCCGGCGCCCGCCCTGTCCCTCGCCCGCCGCCTGCGCGCGGGCGAAACGGTCTATTCGGGGTGGTGCTTCCTGCCCGCGCCGCTGGTCGCCGAGACCGTCGCGCGCGAGGGCTTCGACGCCGTCGTGCTCGATGCGCAGCACGGCCTGTGGGACACGGCGTCGGCCTTCACGGCGATCGCGGCGGTATGCCAGGGCGGCGCCGCGCCGGTCGTGCGGGTGCCGCTCAACGACTTCGCCTTCGTGTCGCGCGCGCTCGACGGCGGCGCCGAGGCGATCATCGCGCCGATGATCAACACGCCGACCGACGCGCGCGCGTTCGCGGCGGCCGCGAAATATCCCCCGCTCGGCGAGCGCAGCTACGGCCCATTCCGGGCGATGGCGCTGCAAGGCCGCGCCACGCCGCTCGACTATCTGCGCGAGGCCAACACGGCCACGCTCACGCTCGCCATGATCGAAACGCCGACGGCGCTGGCGAACGTCGACGACATCGCGGCCACGCCCGGCATCGACGCGCTGTTCATCGGGCCTTACGACCTGTCGACCTCGCTCTCGGCCGGCCAGGCGCAGGACATCATGGCGCCCGAGGTCGAGACGGCCATCGACCGCATCCGCGACGCGGCCGTGAAGGCCGGCAAGATCCCCGGCATCTTCTGCCGCGACGCCGAGCGCGCCGTGGCGATGACCAAACGCGGCTTCCGCTTCATCACCGTCGGCAACGACGTCGGTTTCCTGCGCGACAGCGCGGCCGCCGCGCTCAAGGCACTGCAGCCAAGGCACTGAAGCGCTGACGCGGCGCTTTATTTCAGCATCACGCGGTAGGTGAAGCTGCCATTGGCGTTGAAGCCTTCCGGCTGCTGGTTGCCGTAGTTGCGGTTCATGTTGACGTTGACCGATTCCAGCCGGCATTCGCTCGCGATCACCGCCTTGAGCAGCTCGCATTCGCGGCCCGCGCTGTCGTAGAGCACCCGGCGGGCATTCTCCTGTGCTTTCACCGCCGCCTCGGTATTGCTCGCCGGCACGGTGACGAAAAAGTTCATGTTCACCTGGATGCGCACCTCGCCCCGCGGGTCGTTGCCGCCCGGACGCTGCTGAATGACGAGTTGCTGCGCGCCCGACGGCGCGACCAGGCAGATTGCCGCGATTGCCGCCATGATCGATCGCCGAAACATACGAACCCCCTGCTGATGTGTGCACCCGAATAGCAGAGCCGCGTTTGCGAACGATTGTTCCGTTACCCCAATACCCACCGAGCAAGTTTACGATCTGGAAGGCATAACGAACATTACGGTGCCCGCTCGGCCGGGACGCCGGCGGAGAGCTTCTCCAACACCTGCTTGACATCCGCCTCGACCTCCGCCGCGCTCACCGTGACCACGCGGTAGTCGTGCTCGGCGAGCCAGGCCCGCTTTTCGCCGCGGCTGTGCGCCGCCTCCTCGGTTTCGGACGCCGGCACCAGGTCGATGACGCAGCGCAGGGGAAACGACACGAAGTCGACGATGAAGGCGCCGACCGGCACCTGCCGCTTGAAGTCGCGGCCGGCAAAGCGCCGGTCGTTGGTAAGCGCCTGCCACAGGATGCGCTCGGCCTCGGTCGGATTGCGCCGCAGGAGCCGCGCCAGCCCCTTGATCGGCCCGCGCTCCTCGGCGCCGTGCTCGGCGATGATCTCGCGCAGGCGCTCGGCCTCCTCGGCCTCCAGCAAGCCGCCGCGCGCCGGACCCTTGCGGCCATGCGCCAGCGCCATCACCACCCCGTAGAGCGAGCGAATGTCCTGCTGGGTCGGCGCGATGCGCAGGAAAATATTGCGCAGGTTCACCAGCATGGTGCCACGCTTCTCGACCGGCCGGAAGAACTCGACCTTCTCTAGCTCGGTCTCGAGATCGCGGAAGAAGGATTCGAGCTGCTGCTTGGGCGCCGGCGGCGACTTCGTGGCCATCGTGAAGGGCAGCGTGGCGCCCGACGCCTTGGCCCATTCGTAGGACAGGATCACCACCGCCTGCGCCAAATTGAGCGAGGCGAAGGCCGGGTTGACCGGCAGCGTGACGATGCGGTCGGCGAGCCCGACCTCGTGGATCTCGAGCCCGTTGCGCTCGCGCCCGAACACCAGCGCGACGTGCTCGCCGGCCGCAACCCGCGGCGCCATCTCGGCCGCCGCCTGGTCGGCGCCGATCACCGGCTTGGCCTGGTCGTGCTGGCGCGCGGTGCAGGCCAGCACGAAATTGCAGTCGGCGACCGCGTCCGCGAGCGTGTCATAGAGCGTCGCGTTGTCGAGGATGCGGTCGGCCCCCGCCGCCATCACCTGGGCCCGCTCGTTCGGCCAGCCTTGCAGCGGCTTCACCAGGCGCAAGCGGGACACCCCGAAATTAGCCATGGCGCGGGCGGCCGCGCCGATGTTCTCGCCCATCTGGGTGCCCACCAGCACGACGGTCGGCGCCGGCGTCTCCAGCCAGCGTTTGGTCTTGTCGGTCCCGGCCCCGGGCATCGTTCACCTCATTGCACCTCGACGGCGTAGCGAATCCGCACTGCACTGTCGATTGCGCCCGGCACCGCGAATATCATGCCGACCGGCTACGGTGCCGTCATCGACCGGTGAAGGAACGAGGTGAGGTCATGTTCAAACTGCTGAAAGCGGTTCTAAAGCTGAATTGGCTGCTGACTCTGGCTCTGATGGGTGTGTTTGCCGTGCTGTTCAGCCTCGTATCGCTGAATATAGTCGTAATGTTGAGCGCCAACTTCAAGCTGATCGCGACACACGGCGCTATGGCCCTGCTCGACGGAGCCCTGCTGCAGCTTTTCGAACTGGTTGGCTACGGCTACATCGCTGTCGTCTGCTACGTGTTGTTCAAGGCCTGCGAGTCCGTGCTGGTGGGACGCATTTTCGCCTGACGCATCATCTTGCCGGGGGATGCGACCGGCCGGATCGGCTGCGCACACGTCCCGCCCCCGGCGCCCGCCATAACTCCCCGTTGCCGGGGGTATAACCGGCTGTCTCCGCTTAGGAAACAATCCCACGAAAAGCCGCCTTCCGCCGCCCGATCGGGGGTGCTATAGGCACGCGCGCCGGCACACAATCCCTTCCGTCCGCGCGCATTTCAAAAGGTTTTACCCGCAATGGCGAAGATCAAGGTGGCAAACCCCGTCGTCGAAATGGACGGCGACGAGATGACCCGCATCATTTGGCAGCTGATCAAAGACAAGCTGATCCATCCCTACCTCGACATCGATCTGCTCTATTACGATCTCAGCGTCCAGAAGCGCGACGAGACCAACGACCAGATCACCATCGATTCGGCCGAGATGACCAAGAAGGTCGGCGTCGCAGTCAAATGCGCGACCATCACGCCGGACGAAGGCCGCGTGAAGGAATTCGGCCTCAAGGAAATGTGGCGTTCGCCCAACGGCACCATCCGCAACATCCTCGGCGGCACCATCTTCCGCGAGCCGATCATCTGCAAGAACGTGCCGCGCCTGGTGCCGGGCTGGACCAAGCCGATCGTCATCGGCCGCCACGCCTTCGGCGACCAGTACCGCGCCACCGACTTCAAGTTCCCGACCGCCGGCACCCTGACGATCAAGTTCGTCGGCAGCGACGGCAAGGTGATCGAGAAGGAAGTGTTCAAGGCGCCGGGCGCCGGCGTCGCCATGGCGATGTACAACCTCGACGACTCGATCCGCGACTTCGCCCGCGCCTCGATGAACTACGCGCTCAACCGCGGCTGGCCGCTCTATTTGTCGACCAAGAACACCATCCTGAAGCAGTATGACGGCCGCTTCATGGAGCTGTT
>CAYJPU010000068.1:0-14259 GCA_964372105.1 uncultured Undibacter sp. | reverse complement strand
CCTCCGGCGGCACCCATTGCGGATCGTCGTAGCGCTTCTCCAGGAACTGCGAGCAATCGACCACGCCGAAATCGCCCATCACCGCCTTCATCGCGCCGAGCCGGGGCGTGTAGCAGGACTGGCCGGAGAGCCCGAGCTGACACCAGTTCGGGCTGCCGAAGCTGTAGGCGAGGAACGAGATCGGCCCGCCGATGTCGCGGCCGGTGCCCTGCGCGAACACCACGGCCTCGGCGCCGTGCTTGTCGCGGATTTCCTTCAGCCGCTGCTCGCAGGTATCGAACGCCTCGTCCCAGCTGATCGGCGCGAACTTGCCCTCGCCGCGCGCACCGACGCGCTTGAGCGGGGTCGTGATGCGATCGGGGTGGTACATGTATTGCTTGAGCGCGAGCACGCGCGGGCAGGAGCGGCCTTGATTCCACGGGTTGTTCTCGTCGCCTTCGACGCGGACGACATGGCCGTCCTCGACGTAAAGCTTCTGCCCGCAACCGCCGTGGCAACCGGCTCCCGCGGACCAAGCGATCGTCGGGTAAACTTGTGTCTTGCTCATCGTTTGATCCCTCTCGATGCCCTACGGTCGGCATCCCCGCCGACGTGCCGATTGCTGACCTGCGCGCGCGCCGGGCTCAGCGGCCCGGGACGTGGGTGAAGAGCGTGGCGCGCGGGCGATCCGGTAGGGACGCCGCGAACTCCTTGGTCGCCCCGAATTCCATGCAGCGCGACTGGCAGTGCTTGACGCAGGCCGGCTGCTCCTTGCGCTGCAGCCGGCTCGTGCACATGTCGCAGTGCTGGGTGAAGAACGGCAGATAGTCGATCTGCACCCGCCCCTTGGACTCGTATTCGTATTCGCGCACCATGATACCGTTGGTGCCGACCGGATAATCGTGTTCCTGCTGACAGGCCACCTCGCAACTGTGACAGCCGGTGCAGTAGTCGTAGTCGATGAGGATTGCGTAACGGGCCATGGGGTTTCTCTCTCAAGCTGCGATCTTGCGCAGCGTGCACAGGGTGGTCTTGTACTGGCCGCCGCCGAACCCGGATTTGCTGCATTGCGGACCGGGGATGATCTTGTTGATCTGATAATCCCAGACCCCGAACAGGCTCGGCTCGCGGCCGTCGAGTTCGGGCAGCCACCAGCCGTGCATGGTGTGCACGTGATGCGGCTTCACCTTGCGGGTGATGGTCGCCTTGCGCTTGACGCGGCCCATGTCGTTCTCGAGATAGACCCATTCGCCTTCATAGATGCCGAACTCCTTCGCCGTGTCGGGATGAATCTCGACCAGCGGATCCGGCATCTTCTCGCGCAGCCACGGGATCATGCGGTGCTCGGAATGAAAATAGAGCTGCGAGCGCGCACCGGTGATCATCACCAGCGGGTATTTTTTGAACAGATCGGGCGTCGACGCCGCGCTTTGCGGCGGCTCGGTGTAGAACGGCAGCGGATCGAGCTCCCAGGATTCGTAAGTCTGGCTGTAGACCTCGACCTTGCCGCTCGGCGTGTTGAAACCGGGCTTCTTGTCGGGGCGCAGCAGGCCGCGCTCGTGCCGGCGATAGGGCTTGGACGGCCCTTCCGGCGGCATCTTCCAGCCGCCCGCGTCAGTCAGCTCCTTGAACGTCATCCCCGATGTTTTCAGGCGGTCGTTGAACAGGTCCTCAATCGTGTTCCACTGCTTCATGCCGTCCGGATTGAAGCGCTTGGCCAGCTCGAAATTGATCTCCCAGTCGGACTTGCACTCGCCGACCTGCACCCGCTTCTTGATGACGGCGAGCGGCGCCCACCAGGCGCGAATACTGTCTTTCTCAGGGAAGGTCGCGGCCGGCAACACGATGTCGGCGAGCGCCATCGTGGTCGGGTTGTGGAACAGGTCGACGACGACGATGAAGTCGAGCTTCTTCAGCGCGTCGTAATGGAAGCCGGCGCGCGCCGCCTGGCCGCCGACGATGTTCGCCGTTTGGATCCACGCTCCCTTGATCGGATAGGGCTTGCCGCTGGCGATCTGGTCGATCATCATGTCCGGCTGCGCCCAGCCGCGGAAGTTCTTCACCATCGGATAGGCGTCGGCGCCGATGCGCTTCTCGGTCATGCGCTTGACCAGGTCGGCGCCATAGAGTTGCACCATTTCCTCGCTCGAATACGGGTACGAGCTCACGCCGTAAGACGGCTTGGCAATGACCTGACCGCCCGGAATATCGATGTTGCCGGTGATCGCCCACAGGCAGATGATGGCGTGCGCCACGGCGGTGCCGTCCGGGCACATGTCGATCGGCACGCCCCAATGGATCGCCGCCTGCCTGGCCTTGGCGAACATCCGCGCCGCCGCCACGATCTCGCCCGCCGGCACCTCGGTGATCGCCGCCACCTTGTCGACCGGGTATTCCTGCACACGGGCTTTCAGCTCGTCGAAGCCGTGCACCCACTTGGCGACGAAGTCCTTGTCGTAGAGGCCCTCGTTGATGATCACGTTCAACATACCGAGCGCCAGCGCGCCGTCGGTGCCCGGCCGGCTCTGCAAATGATGCACTGCGCGGCTCGTCGTCCAGGTGTTGCGCGGGTCCACCGCGATGATCTTCGAACCGCGCTTCATGCAGTCGACGATCCAATGCCCGAAGAACGCGTCGGGGCAGCCGTTCGCCGGATGCTGGCCCCATACGATGATCACCTCCGGCGGCACCCATTGCGGATCGTCGTAGCGCTTCTCCAGGAACTGCGAGCAATCGACCACGCCGAAATCGCCCATCACCGCCTTCATCGCGCCGAGCCGGGGCGTGTAGCAGGACTGGCCGGAGAGCCCGAGCTGACACCAGTTCGGGCTGCCGAAGCTGTAGGCGAGGAACGAGATCGGCCCGCCGATGTCGCGGCCGGTGCCCTGCGCGAACACCACGGCCTCGGCGCCGTGCTTGTCGCGGATTTCCTTCAGCCGCTGCTCGCAGGTATCGAACGCCTCGTCCCAGCTGATCGGCGCGAACTTGCCCTCGCCGCGCGCACCGACGCGCTTGAGCGGGGTCGTGATGCGATCGGGGTGGTACATGTATTGCTTGAGCGCGAGCACGCGCGGGCAGGAGCGGCCTTGATTCCACGGGTTGTTCTCGTCGCCTTCGACGCGGACGACATGGCCGTCCTCGACGTAAAGCTTCTGCCCGCAACCGCCGTGGCAACCGGCTCCCGCGGACCAAGCGATCGTCGGGTAAACTTGTGTCTTGCTCATCGTTTGATCCCTCTCGATGCCCTACGGTCGGCATCCCCGCCGACGTGCCGATTGCTGACCTGCGCGCGCGCCGGGCTCAGCGGCCCGGGACGTGGGTGAAGAGCGTGGCGCGCGGGCGATCCGGTAGGGACGCCGCGAACTCCTTGGTCGCCCCGAATTCCATGCAGCGCGACTGGCAGTGCTTGACGCAGGCCGGCTGCTCCTTGCGCTGCAGCCGGCTCGTGCACATGTCGCAGTGCTGGGTGAAGAACGGCAGATAGTCGATCTGCACCCGCCCCTTGGACTCGTATTCGTATTCGCGCACCATGATACCGTTGGTGCCGACCGGATAATCGTGTTCCTGCTGACAGGCCACCTCGCAACTGTGACAGCCGGTGCAGTAGTCGTAGTCGATGAGGATTGCGTAACGGGCCATGGGGTTTCTCTCTCAAGCTGCGATCTTGCGCAGCGTGCACAGGGTGGTCTTGTACTGGCCGCCGCCGAACCCGGATTTGCTGCATTGCGGACCGGGGATGATCTTGTTGATCTGATAATCCCAGACCCCGAACAGGCTCGGCTCGCGGCCGTCGAGTTCGGGCAGCCACCAGCCGTGCATGGTGTGCACGTGATGCGGCTTCACCTTGCGGGTGATGGTCGCCTTGCGCTTGACGCGGCCCATGTCGTTCTCGAGATAGACCCATTCGCCTTCATAGATGCCGAACTCCTTCGCCGTGTCGGGATGAATCTCGACCAGCGGATCCGGCATCTTCTCGCGCAGCCACGGGATCATGCGGTGCTCGGAATGAAAATAGAGCTGCGAGCGCGCACCGGTGATCATCACCAGCGGGTATTTTTTGAACAGATCGGGCGTCGACGCCGCGCTTTGCGGCGGCTCGGTGTAGAACGGCAGCGGATCGAGCTCCCAGGATTCGTAAGTCTGGCTGTAGACCTCGACCTTGCCGCTCGGCGTGTTGAAACCGGGCTTCTTGTCGGGGCGCAGCAGGCCGCGCTCGTGCCGGCGATAGGGCTTGGACGGCCCTTCCGGCGGCATCTTCCAGCCGCCCGCGTCAGTCAGCTCCTTGAACGTCATCCCCGATGTTTTCAGGCGGTCGTTGAACAGGTCCTCAATCGTGTTCCACTGCTTCATGCCGTCCGGATTGAAGCGCTTGGCCAGCTCGAAATTGATCTCCCAGTCGGACTTGCACTCGCCGACCTGCACCCTTTTCGTGATGATGGAAAGCGGCGCCCACCAGGAGCGAATGCTATCCTTCTCGGCAAATGTCGCCGCCGGCAGGATAACGTCGGCCAGCGCCATCGTCGTCGGGTTGTGGAACAGATCGACCACGGCGACGAAATCGAGCTTCTTCAGCGCCTCATAATGAAAGCCGGCGCGCGCCGACTGGCCGCCAATGACGTTCGCGGTTTGAATCCACGCCGCCTTGATCGGATAGGGCTTGCCGCTGGCGATCTGGTCGATGGCCATGTCCGGCTGCGCCCAGCCGCGGAAGTTCTTCACCATCGGATAGGTGTCGGCGCCGATGCGCTTCTCGTTGAGCCGCTTGATGAGATCGACGCCGTAGAGCTTGACCAACTCCTCAGTCGAGAACGGATAGGCGGTCACACCATAGGCCGGCCGCGCAATCACTTGTCCGCCCGGGATGTCGATGTTGCCAGTGATCACCGACAGACAAGTAATCGCGTGCGCAACGGCCGTGCCGTCCGGACACATGTCGACCGGCACGCCCCAATGGATCGCCGCCTGCTTGGCGTTGGCGAACAGCCGCGCCGCCGCGACGATCTCGCTCGCCGGCACCTCGGTGATGGCCGCCACCTTTTCCACCGGATACTGTTGCACGCGCTCCTTGAGCTGGTCGAAGCCCTGCACCCACTTGGCGACGAAATCCTCGTCGTAGAGGCCCTCGTTGATGATCACGTTCAACATGCCGAGCGCCAGCGCGCCGTCGGTGCCCGGCCGCAATTGCAGATGGTTCACGGCTCGGCTGGTCATCCAGGTATTGCGGGGGTCGACGGTGATGATCTTCGAGCCGCGCTTCATGCAATCGACGATCCAGTAGCCGTAGAAGCCATCGGGGCAGCCGTTGATCGGGTTCTGCCCCCAGGTGATGATCACCTCCGGCGGCACCCATTGCGGATCGTCGTAGCGCTTCTCCAGGAACTGCGAGCAGTCGGCGACGGCGAAATCGCCCATGGTCGTTTTCATGGCGCCGAGCCGCGGCGTGTAGCAAGAGTGGCCAGATAGGCCGAGTTGCACCCAATTCGGGCTGCCGAAGCTGTAGGCGAGCAAGGTGATCGGCCCGCCGATGTCGCGGCCGGTGCCCTGCACGAAGACCACCGACTCGGCGCCGTGCTTTTCGCGAATCGCTTTCAACTCCCGCTCGCACAGGTCGAGCGCCTCGTCCCAGCTGATCGGCGCGAACTTACCCTCACCACGGGCACCGACGCGCTTGAGCGGCGTGGTGATGCGATCGGGATGATACGTGTACTGCGTGAGCGCGAGCACACGCGGACAGGAGCGGCCCTGATTCCACGGATTGTTCTCGTCGCCTTCGACGCGAACCAGTTTGCCGTCTTCGACGTAGAGCTTCTGCCCGCAGCCGCCGTGACAGCCGGGGCCAGCCGACCATGCCACGCTCGGGAAAACCTTCGTCGCCGACATCACGTCATCCCCCGTTGAACCTCCAAGACAATGCGTCGCGTTCGACGACTGGCGCAAAGTCCGAAGGTCGGTTGAAGTATAACAACAACACGTAAAACGTCCGATGAATTCGGATCAGAACCCCATAACTAATCGTCATCGGCTTGCTGATGTCGCGTCACCGGCGCGCCGCGACATCAACTCCGCTCCGATGTCGATTCGCCCCGTTCGCTCGCCTGCGTGTCGCCGAAGCCGAGGAACGTGCAGAATTCGTCAACCGGCGCGCGCGGCGAGCGAATGCGATTGACCGGCTGGCTGCGATCGCAATAGCCGAGCGCAACGCCGCAATACAGGATGAGTTCCGGCGGCATGTTCACCGCTGCACGCACTGTGCCGTGCACGCGCGCCCAGGATTGCTGCGGGCACGTATCGAGGCCGCGATCGCGCGCGAGATACATCAGCGTGTGCAGATAACTGCCGAGATCGGCCCATTGGCCGGGACCCATGCGCCGGTCGATGGCGATAAACAGGCCGACCGGCGCGCCGAAGAACTCGAAATTTCGTTTGTATTGCGCGAGCCGGCCGGTCTTGTCCTCGCGTGGGATGTCGAGCGCGCCGTAAAGCTGCACGCCATGCTCTTCGCGGCGCGATTTGTACGGATTCCACAGCTCGCTCGGATAAATCGTGTACTCGCAGACGGCATCCAGGCGCGGATCTTTGCCGGCAATCTCCACGGCGACTTGACGCTTGAGCTCGGCGAGCGGCTCGCCAGTAAGCGCGTACACCCGCCACGGCTGCAAATTGCCGCCCGAGGCGGCGCGCGCGGCGCCTTCGATCAGCGCGCGCACCACCTTGGCCTCGACCGGCTTCTGGCTGAACGCCCGGCAGCTGAGCCGGGTATCGATTGCTTCGGACACGTCCATCATCGTCTCCTTGGTTGTCCGCGCCAACATACGCCGGCCGCCCGATGCTGCCATGGCGGCATACCGTCACGCCGCATCGAGTCGAATCTCTCCAAGCCAGTGGCTTTCGCCCAGCTCGAACGTCGCCGCGTAGCCGCGGCAGCCGTCGGCGGCGACCTCGATGCGGTATTCGCCGCTGAACGGGTCGAGCGCGTCGAAACGGAAGTCGCCGAAGACGTCACTCCGTGTGTCGCCGATTAAGTTGTCCCCGCGCAGGAGCCGCACCTGCGCGTCGGCCACGCATGACTCGGCTTCGCCCTGGTGCACGAGCAAGGTTCCGCCTGCGAAAACGCGCGTGATGCGGTATAAATTACGATAGAACACGCGGGGCTGGTACGGACCGCTCGCGTCCAATCTCTCCAGCCCTTCGTCCGCTGCGACGCGGCGCATCTCATCGTCGGTGATCTTCAGCGCACGCAGCGCACCGGTCGGGCAAGCCTGCACTGGACGCGGCGCGCTCCAGCCGGCATCGATGAGATGGGCGTCGAAATTCCAATGCTGCGGCAGTTGCAGGTTCTCGTTCCAACTCACCGCGCGATAGGGGCAGGCATCGACAATCTGCTTCTGCCCGCGTGCCCGCTCTGGATCGATCACGACAATCCCGTCGGGCCGTTTGCGCACCGCTCCGTCGTCGCCCGCACGCAGGCAGGGCGGATCGTCACAGTGCTGGCAGGCGCGGAACAGATAGGCCACATCGACGGCCGGAAAACTGCCGCGTTCGCGGCGCTCGATCTCGACCCACCGGGGTCCATGCCGCTGCATCCCCGCCGCATAGCCGGGGAAGTCGTTGCCGACATATTCGTCCTGCACCGCGAGCGTGCAGTTGTGACAGCCTGTGCAACGGGCGACGTCGAAGATAAGGTTCCATTTACGCATCGAATCTCCTCGCCCACGCTAGGCCAGCGCCGGCTGCGGACTTTCCGCCGCCGCCGTCCGCACGGCGACCGCCTCGTCCCAGAGCCCGACCTGAACGAGGCAATTGCTGTTGCCAAGCGAATGACCGCGCGCCAACTGGCTCTCCTTCGGCGTCAGCACGTTGAGCGCCCCGCCGCGGTCGGGCGAACGGCCGGGTTCGCCAATCGGCTCATAGCGCGCGGATGATTCGTAGCCATGCACCACGCCGGGCCGCACGCGCCCGGTCACCCGCGCCGCGCACACCACCACACCGCGATCGTTGAACACCTTCACCAGCATTCCCTCGTGGATGCCGCGCGCCTTAGCGTCGAGCGGATTGATCCGCAGCACCCAATAGAAGTGACCGTCGATCAGTACGCGATGATCGTCGATGTCGTTGATAAAACTGTCCTTCCCGTCGCAATGCGTGTGGAAGCTGAAGCGCGCGTGCGGCGTGATGAGCTGCAACGGATATTCGGCCGCGCGCGTCGAGCCGGCGGCTTCGCGTGCCGGCACATATTTCAGTATAGAGGGCCGCTCCTCGTCCCGCGGGTCGAGCCGTTTGAGCGACGAGCAGTCGAATTCGAACTTGCCAGACATGGTCTGCAAGCCATCAAGAAAATTGCCGCTGTATTCGGACGGCAGCGGATGCGGTTCGGGGACGTCCTTCTTGCGGCCGTCGTAGTACCAGCGAAACGCCACCGGCGCGCGCAGGTGCTCGGGCGGCGGCGGGACGACGAAATAGCCCTTGCGCAGAAATTCCTTCCACGAAATGTGCCGCGGCAGGTCGGAAGCGTCGAACATCCGCTTCGTCCAGTCGAGCTCGCTCATGCCTTCGGAGTAGTACGGGCCGAGGCCGAGCCGCTGCGCTATTTCGAGAAAGATCTGATAATCCGACTTCGATTCGCCGAGCGGTTCGATGCAACGGTGCTGCATGACGACGACGCGGTGATTGAGCTGACTCTGCAGATGATGGGCAAAACCGGACACGCCGCTCCATTCGCTGATGTCCCAGCGCTCGAAGCTGGTGCAGGCGGGCAGGATCACGTCGGCGAACTTCGCTTCGCCCTCGAACCAGATCGATTGATTGACGACGAACTCAAGGTTCGGCGACTGATACATCTGCACATAACGGTTGCTATCCGGCATGGTGCCGAAGTTGGAGCCGCCGTAGCGGTAGAGCATGCGCACTGCGGAATGACCGGGTGCCGGATAACGCTGCGGCATAAACTGCCCTTCGATCAGGCGGCCGTCGCGCGGATAACCCTCGGCGCGACCCTCGATGATGGCCCGCGGCAACTGCATGCGTGGGATCTGCTGCAGCGGCGTATTCATGCTGAGCAGGTGCGGCATGCGCTGATAAAGTGTGATCGCCGAGGCGGTGTTGACCAGATCGCCGGAGATACCGCCGTCGCCGTAACCGGGGAAATAGAAGCTGGTGTCGACCGGCGTGCCCGATTGCAGATTGCCGAAATTGACGCCGGTGCGGCCAAGTCCCTGCATTGCCGCAAGGCAGACCATGGCGCGCGCCCATTGATGGCCGGTCGGACTGCGGCAGGCGCCGCCAAAACCTCCACCCCATCCGCCGGCTGCGAGATAAGTGCGCTTGCGTCCCCACTCGCGCGCCAGCGCCCGCGCCTCGCGCGCCGGTACGCCGGTCTCCGCCTGCTGCCATTCTGGCGTTTTCGGGATGCCGTCGTCTTCACCCGTCACATAACTCTTCCAGGCCGCAAAGCCGACGGTGCGATCGGCAACGAAATGCTGATCGTAGAGACCTTCGGTGATCCAGACATGAGCAATGGCGAGCGCCAGCGCCGTGTCGGTCCCTGGTCGCGGCGTGATCCATTTGCCGCCCATAAAGGCTGCGGTGGCATTGAAATGCGGATCGATGTGCACCGTCGGAATGCCGAGGTCCTTCAGCCAGCAGCGGCGAATTGAACCTTCATGTCCCGCGTAAAGGCCATTGGTCGATTCCGGATCGCTCGACCAGAAGACCACGAGCTCGGCGTTCTTGAGCAGATCCTCGACCGTGCCATAGGACTCGGGCATGCCGAGACGCATGGTGTAGCCCCAATGGTGCGCCGCGCCCCAGAACCAGCCTTCCCAGCTGTCGGGATTATGGTGCACCCGCGTGTGCCCGACGGCATTGGCGAAACGATAGAGCGCGGAATCCCAATATCCAATGTTGCCCCATGTCTGATGCGAAGGATGGTGGATTAGAACCGCGCCGGTGCCGTGCTCGCGCTTGGCCCGTTTGATTTCGTTCGCCACCAGATCGAGCGCCTCGTCCCAGGAGATGCGTACGTAACCCGATTTGCCGCGATTCTCCGGCCGCCGCTCGCCCTGCGGATCGAAATCGACGCGGCGCATCGGGTAGAGCAGACGATCCGGCGAATAGACCAGCGATTTCCATGCCATGCCGTGCGGCGCGAGCGTCGCCTTGCGCGGCGGCGTGAATTTTTTTCCGCGCGCCTCGATCGTCCACGGACCTGCATCCTTTTGGTCGAAATCGATCGGCGTGATACGAACGATCTTGCCGTCCCGCACGTAGACGAAACACGGCCCGCCATTGGTCATACTGGTGAAGCGGGTGACGCCGTCGCCGACGGTCGTGCCGTAGCGCCAGCCGATGCGCTGGGTCGCCAGCAAGGTCTGGGTGAACCGGTGGACGAGTTCGTCCGGGCCCTCGGCGCGCAGCGTGAAGCCCTTGGCGGCGTCGATCTGCGCCTGCCAATCGGGCGGCGGCGTGAGCAGCCGGACGGCGAGCCGCGCCGTCTCGTAGCTGATGGTAACGTCAGGCTTGGGATGCAGGCCGGCGCGCGAACGGATCGTGCCGCCGGCGAACGCGAACCAGCGGCCGACATCGGCATTGCGCAGGCGAACCTGGGCGACGAAATCACGTTCAGCCAGTTGCGCTCGATAGTCCGGATAACGCCACGCGCAATAGCGCATGAAGGCGGAAAGGCCCGTGAGAATAAGGGAGAACAATGCCGCCATGTCGTCGCCCCCGAGCCGTAGTGGCCGTCTTGCGGACCCGCTCCGAGGCCATAGAACCAAGGAAACGATTCCAACAAATTCGTTGCGAGCGCAACAGTATCATTCGTAACTTGTTTGTCAAAGCTTTCCTGCCGCCAGCGCGGGCCGGCGCCGATGGCCCGCCCAGCCCGGCGCGCAGCGCCTGGATTACCAGGCACTCAGCGTTTGCGGTGGTGCGGCAATGGTGCGAGCCGCCAAGGGGCGCTGGCGCGCTCCATCAGATGGCGGATGAGATGGTCGAACTTCGCCTGATCGGCGTCCGACAAGCCGGACAGCAAGTGTTGCTGGTAGCGGATCGCCATCGGCGCGACGGCCTCGTAGATCTCACGGCCGGTCGTACTCAATGACAGAATTTCTTCGCGTCGGTCGGCAACGCTCGGCGAGCGGGTGAGCAGCCGCCGCTTCTCCAGCGAGAGGACGGCGCGCGAGACGCGGGTCTTGTGCATGCGGCTATGCTGGCCGACCTCCTTGGCGCTCATCTGCCAAAATTCGCCCAAAGTGGCGAGCACGCGCCATTCGGGCGGCGACAGGCCGAATGTCTCCGAATAGGCGACTGCGAAGCCGTCGGAAACGACCTGCGCCATCGCGTTCAGCCGATAGGGTAGAAATGATTGCAGCGGCAGCCACGCCGCGCCTTGGCGCGTCGCCGCCGCCCGCTTGGCCAGAGAGGAAACAGCGCGCGTTCGCTTCATGACGTCCGATGGACTCCGGCGGCCCGCCGCAAGCGAGAAAGGGGGCCGAGCCACCCGGGCGGCGTCCCGTCGCTCCTAACGGAATTCGCCAAATACATCAACTTTATCCGGCCGGCATCGACCATCGCGCATCGGCAACTATGGCCAATACGGCTCTGCTGTATTGCAGCAATCGTACGCTAGCCGGTATTGACCGAGCGGCAAATACCACGGCGCGGCAGCCGGCACCACGCCGCGGGCAGACGCTCGAACAGCACGACGCCGCGACTCTGCTCGAACCGGCGGATATTCTCGTTCAGCACCGGCTGGTTGATTTGCGGAGCTTCCGCCGCCGCGCCGAAGCCGCGATGCTCCAGGACGGCAAGGAAATGACGAAGCAGGCGCGACCGCCGTGCTCGGGCGCCTCCATGCTCACGCTTGTCCTATTGCTTCGAGAGCACGACCAGTACGGAGGCGATCGCGTTGCTCCGGTTCTCGATCGCGCGCGCTTCGTTCGGCGCGAGGTGGCAGGAATCGAGCGGCCCGAGCGTGACTTCGCCCGCCGTGATGCGAACGATGATCTCACCTTGCAGCACGACGTAGACTTTTTCCGCCGGCGAACTCGACATGTCGGCGCCGCCGCCGGGGAGAAAATGCGACAGGCCGCAGGTGAAGGCCGTGGTGTCGCTCGCCGCATTGCCCTGGAGCTGCAGCGCCACCATGTCGTGGTGCCGCGCCGTCGCGTAGGGCTTCGCGTCGGTGAATCGAGTGACCTGCATCTCAGCGCCCTGTCTCGATGCGGAACTTCTGGTCGGGGTCGAGCACGGCGATCACGCGCACGACGCAGCCCTCGCCCTGCGGCCAGCGCCACGGGAACGCCATGATGGTGCAACGCTTACCGGTGACGAGATCAACATCGCCGCCGATGTTCTCGATGCCGGGGATGCCGGCGCCCATCATGATTTTATGCGCCGGCTCCCAGTGCGGAAAGTCGTCGAGGATATCGTGCCCGGTGAGCGCGCGGTATTCGGCATTAAGATGCGGATGCGACGGTCCCGGCCCGTGGTCGGCGAGTTTGGTGCCGAGCGGATGGTCGAGCGCCTGCACATCGACGCCGACCAGCTTGACGCCGCGTTCGACAATCCACTCGGCAGCTTCCTTGTAAAGGCCGGGCGAGTAGGCATAGTAATCGTCGTTGTCGCCGAGCTTGTGATGGCTGCCGGTGTTGATGATAAGGATGTCGCCACGTTCGATGCGCGGCGTCGCTTTCTCCAGATCGTCCGGCGTGATGACGCCCCATTTCCCTTTCGGGATCGACACCACGACGCCCGTTCCGAACAGGCGCCATGTATCATAGTCGGTCAGCGTCCCGCCGTTCTCGGTGACATGCAGCGGCGCATCCATATGCGTGCTGCGATGCATGATCGCTTCAAATTGCTGGACGAACAGGCCTTCCTTGGCATGGAATTTCAGCGTACGGAAATTCAGATTCGCGCTCGACGGCCATTGCGGCACGCCGTGACCCCAATAGTTCGTCAAATCGTAATAGCGCAGGCCGTTCTTGCCGATGATCTCGCCGCGTGGAAGTGCCTCACTCATGCTGCGCTTGGCGTTGTGCGTGCTCATCGGGACACTCCCGGTTCGATGCGATAGGTGCCGCCGGGGTCGAGAATCGCCATTAGCCGGATGATGCAGCCGTCGCCGTCCCGCCAGCGCCAGGGATAGGCGTGAAACGTGCAGCGTCGGCCGCTGACTTCGGCGAGGTCACCGCCGACGTTCTCAATGGTCGGAACGCCGTTCGACAGCAATAGCCGATGCGCCGGATTCCAATCGGGGAAATCCGCCTTGGCGTCGCGACCGGTCATAGTCGCGTAAAGCTTCGGCAGTCGCTTCATCAGCGGACCGTTACGTTGCGGACCAAGCGAGGTCGCGAGCGGATGGTCGATCGCCGCGGTGTCGATGCCGACAATGCGCGCGCCCTTGTCCACCAGCCATTGCGCCGCATCCACGCCGAGGCCAGGGGCATGGCCGAAATACTCCTGGCTGTCGGCGTATTTCTTGTGCCAACCGGTGTTGATAAGGACGATGTCGCCCGGCTGAACAGCCGGCTTAGCCGCTTTGAGGTCGGCGGCGGTTACTAGTTCCCAGCGCTGCTTTGCAATGTCGAGCACCACGCCATTACCGAAGAACCAGTCGATCGGCAGCGAGGCGATGTCGGCGCCGCCTTGGATGAGATGGATCGGCGCGTTGAGATGCGTCGAGCAATGCATAGTGGTGGTGACCCGCTGCGCCATTACGCCATCCTTGGCGTGCGTCACCGCGCGCTCGATGCGCACGTCCGCCTCGCCCGGCCAGGTGGGGATGCCGTGCCCCCACGGATGGCTAAGCTCGACAAAGGTCAATCCGGTTCCCGGTTCAATGGCCGCACGCATGTTCTGCTCCGTCGGGCGATGATCGACGGGCTTCGATCGTCGGCCCGCCGCCATCGGCCAAACCTAGGGGACCACGGCGGCTGGCGTCCAATTCCAAAGATCGGGAATGATATAAAAAGCGGATATACCCCGAGCGTCGGCCATTCGGCGCGTTAAGGATGTCACCGCGCTGAACTTAGTGGCCCCCCGGGGGAGGAAAAGCCGCCAAACGAGCAATTACAAACCGCTCGGCATCACGGCTTCGAGGGATTTCAATCAAAAAATGATCAGATTCGCCGCCAAGTACGTTGCCGCGGCCAATGCGGGGCGATAGGTAAATTCGGCTAAGTGTTCTATCTTGGTCAATTGCTCGATCATGAGCGGCACAATCAGCCGCATTGGGAAACGTCACAAGCCGAGGCAGGCTATGCATTCGCGTCTTTTGCG
>CAYJPU010000067.1:0-14345 GCA_964372105.1 uncultured Undibacter sp. | reverse complement strand
CCCGACCTGGTCTGGCGCACCAACGGCGACAAGGCCGAGGTCAACCGCACCGCGCGCACCAAGCCCGATCTCTTCACGCCCTGCAGCGAACCGCCGCTGACGGCGCTGCGCACGCTGATCGCGGAAAGCCGCATCGCGCTGCCGGAAGACCTGCCGCCGATGGCGGCCGGCGTGTTCGGCTATCTCGGCTACGACATGGTGCGGCTGATGGAGCAACTGCCGGCCGCCAAGCCCGATCCCATCGGCATTCCCGACGCGGTGATGGTGCGGCCGACGCTGATCGTGGTGTTCGACGCGGTGAAGGATTCCATCATCGTGGTGACGCCGGTGCGGCCGGAGCCCGGCACCGACGCCAGGACGGCGCTGGCGCGCGCGGTCGAGCGGCTGTCGGGCGTGGTCGACAGCCTCGACCGGCCGCTCGACAAGTCGCTGTCGGAATTCACCGAAGGCCCGCTCGACGTGCCGGCGCGCTCGAACACCACGCCCGCCGAATACAAGACGATGGTGGCGCGCGCCAAGGAATACATCGCCGCAGGAGATGCCTTCCAGATCGTTCTAGCGCAGCGCTTCGAGGCGCCGTTCACGCTGCCGCCGTTCTCGCTGTATCGCGCGCTGCGGCGGATCAACCCGGCGCCGTTTTTGTACTTCCTCGACTTCGGCACCTTCGCGGTCGCCGGCTCCAGCCCGGAAATCCTGGTGCGCGTGCGCGACGACGTCGTCACCATCCGCCCGATCGCCGGCACGCGGCCGCGTGGACCCACGCCGCACGAGGACAAGGCGCTGGAAGATGAACTGCTCGCCGATCCGAAGGAATGTGCCGAGCATCTGATGCTGCTCGACCTCGGCCGCAACGACGTGGGCCGAGTGGCCGAGATCGGCAGCGTGACGGTGACCGACAAGTTCTTCGTCGAGCGCTACAGCCAGGTCATGCACATCGTCTCCAATGTCGAAGGCAAGCTCGGCAAGAAATACGACGCGCTCGACGCGCTCGCCGCCGGCTTTCCGGCCGGCACCGTCTCCGGCGCACCCAAGGTGCGCGCGATGGAGATCATCGACGAATTGGAGAAGGAAAAGCGCGGGCTCTACGCCGGCTGCGTCGGCTATTTCTCGGCCGCCGGCGAGATGGACACCTGCATCGTGCTGCGCACCGCGCTGGTGAAAGACGGCAAGATGTACGTACAGGCCGGCGCCGGCATCGTCGCCGACAGCAATCCGGATAGCGAGCAGCAGGAATGCATCAACAAGGCGAAGGCGCTGTTCCGCGCCGCCGAAGAGGCGCGCAGGTTCGCCAGCCAGGCCAAGCGGGGGCAGTAGGAACTCTTGCTGGCACAGCCACAGGTTGTGCTATACTGGTTTAAATGAGCCTGATCGAGAACGAACGGACAAAGCTCTTAGCGACGGCGCTGAACAACACTGCGGTGGCAACCGTAGTGACGGCAGTTATCGGGCCAATCGCGGGTTTGCTGTATGGTTTTGCCAACGCAACACCCAGTCGCTCTTGGTTTGTCATTGGGGTGCTCTGGTTTTTGATCGGAATTGGCTTACATTATTTGGCACAACTCGTACTCGGGAGACTGCGCGAATGACCGAGGTACAGATTTACGCCATTGTGGCGCCGCTTGTGCTGCTGCTTGTTGGGGCCGCCGCAACTTATTACTGGCTGCATCGGAATCCCGACGCTCGGCGCAACACCCGGTAGGTGCGCGTCCGCTTGACCCCTTTCGGTGCCCCCTCTAAGACGCTGAGCGGGCACTAAAAACATGATCGTCCTGATCGACAACTACGACAGCTTCACCTTCAACCTGGTCCATTACCTGGGCGGGCTGGGGGCGGACGTCGTCGTGCACCGCAACGACAAGATCACCGCCGACGACGTGATGGCGGCCGATCCGGACGCCATCGTGCTGTCGCCAGGCCCCTGCACGCCGAACGAGGCCGGCATCTGCCTCGAACTGATCGACAAGGCGGCCGAGACCATCCCGCTGCTCGGCGTCTGCCTCGGCCATCAGGCCATCGGCCAAGCCTTCGGCGGCAAGGTGGTGCGCGCAGCCGTCCCGGTGCACGGCAAGTTGTCCGAGATCCGCCACAGCAACACCGGCGTGTTCCACGGCATCAACGGCCCGTTCAAGGCGACGCGCTATCACTCGCTGGTGGTCGAGCGCGCCAGCCTGCCGGCCGAACTGACCGTCAATGGCGAGACCGACGACCGGCTGATCATGGGCATGATGCATAACGAGCTGCCGGTGCACGGCGTGCAGTTCCATCCGGAAAGCATCGCCTCCGAGCACGGCCACCTGATGCTTAAGAACTTCCTCGACCTCGCCGCCGACTGGAACGCAAAACACGGACGCAGGCCTCACGCCGCGCCCGCGCGTGCGGCGGCCGCACTCCACCTGGCAGTCTGAAGGGGCGCCGATGGCCGACGAATTCAAGGCGCTCATCGCCAAGGTCGCGACCGGCGCGAGCCTCACCCGCGACGAAGCCGCAGCCGCCTTCGACCGCATGATGTCGGGCGAAGCCACGCCCTCGCAGATGGGCGGGCTGCTGATGGCGTTGCGCGTGCGCGGCGAGACCGTCGACGAGATCACCGGCGCGGTCACCACCATGCGCGCCAAGATGCTGGCCGTGAAGGCGCCCAAGGACGCGATCGACGTGGTCGGCACCGGCGGCGACGCCTCCGGCTCCTACAACATCTCGACCTGCGCGGCCTTCATCGCCGCCGGCGCCGGCGTGCCGGTCGCCAAGCACGGCAACCGCGCGCTGTCGTCGAAGTCGGGGGCGGCCGACGTGCTGCAGGCGCTCGGCGTCAAGATCGACCTCAACGCCGAGCAGGTCGGCCGCTGCATCGTTGAGGCCGGCATCGGCTTCATGTTCGCGCCGGCGCATCATCCGGCCATGAAGAACGTCGGCCCGACCCGGGTCGAGCTCGGCACCCGCACCATCTTCAACCTGCTCGGACCGCTGTCGAACCCGGCCAGCGTCAAGCGCCAGATGATCGGCACCTTCTCCAAGCACTGGACCGAGCCGATGGCGCAGGTCCTCAACAACCTCGGCTCGGAATGTGTCTGGGTCGTGCACGGCTCCGACGGCCTCGACGAAATCACAACGTCCGGCCCGACCAGCGTGGCCGAGCTCAAGGGCGGCAAGGTGCGCTCGTTCGAGGTGACGCCGGAAGACGCGGGGCTCGCCCGCGTGAAGCCGGAAGCGCTGCGCGGCGGCGACGCCGAGCACAACGCCAAGGCGCTGCTGGACGTGCTGCAAGGCAAGGATGGCGCCTATCGCGAGGTTTCGATCCTCAACGCCGCCGCGGCGCTGATCGTGGCCGGCAAGGCCGAGACTTTGAAGGAAGGCGCGGCGCTCGCCGCCAAGGCGATCGACTCGGGCGAAGCGGAAGGCCGGCTCGACCGGCTGATCGCGGTGTCCTGCGCGGTCGTGGAAGCCTGAGCCCATGTCGGACATCCTCACCAAGATCGAAGCCTACAAGCGCGAGGAGATAGCGGCCGCCAAGCGCGCCAAGCCGCTCGCCGCGCTCGAGGCGCAAGCCAAGGCGGCGGCGCCGCCGCGCGGTTTCCTCAGGGCAATCGAAAAGCGCATCGCCGCGGGCGGCACGGCCCTCATTGCCGAGATCAAGAAGGCGAGCCCGTCGAAGGGGGTGATCCGCACCGACTTCGACCCGCCGGCGCTTGCCAAGGCCTACGAGGCCGGCGGCGCCACCTGTCTGTCGGTCTTGACCGACGCGCCGTCGTTCCAGGGCCGGCCGGAGTTTCTGGCCCAGGCACGCAATGCCACGGCGCTGCCGGCGCTGCGCAAGGACTTCATCTACGAGCCCTACCAGGTCGTCGAATCGCGTGCGCTCGGCGCCGACTGCATCCTGATCATCATGGCGGCGCTCGACGACGCGGCCGCCAAAGCGATCGAAGATGCAGCCTTTATCAATGGGATGGACGTCCTGATTGAAGTTCATCAGGAAGATGAGTTGAGGCGTGCCTTGAAGCTGCGCTCGCGCCTGATCGGCATCAACAACCGCGACCTGCGCACCTTCGAGACCGCGCTGGAAGTAAGCGAGCGGCTCGCCCCGCTCGTGCCGAAGGACCGCGTCGTCGTCGGCGAAAGCGGGCTCAACACCCCGGCCGACCTCGCCCGCCTCGCCCGCGTCGGCATCCACGCCTTCCTGATCGGCGAGAGCCTGATGCGCCAGCCGGACGTCACCGCGGCGACCCGCGCGCTGCTTTCCCGCGACACCCACACAGCACCGGCGGAGTAGCGTCATGGCGGCTCGCAAGACGGCGACCTCGCGGGGCGCCAAAAAGAAGGCTCCGGCGCCGGCGCCCCAGCTCAGCCACATCGACCGGCGCGGCCAGGCCCACATGGTCGACGTCTCGGCCAAACCGCCGACCGAGCGCGTCGCGGTGGCCGAAGGCCGCGTCATCATGCGCAAGAAGACGCTCGACCTCGTCATCGCCGGCAACGCGCTCAAAGGCGACGTGCTGGGCGCAGCCCGGCTCGCCGGCATCATGGCGGCCAAGCGCACGCACAGCCTGATCCCGCTCTGCCATCCGCTGCCGATCACCAAGGTGGTGATGGAGATCAACCCCGAGCATGCGTTGCCCGGCTTCCTGGTGCAGGCGACGGTCAAGGTCACCGGCCCGACCGGCGTCGAGATGGAGGCTTTGACCGCGGTGTCGATCGCGTGCCTGACGATCTACGACATGGTCAAGGCGGTCGAGCGCGGCATGCGCATCGAGGGCATTCGCCTTCTGGAAAAGAGCGGCGGCCGCTCCGGCCATTACCGCGCGGAGAGCGCATGATCCGGAAAAATGGGAACCGGTTTTCGGAAAAGATCGTGCGCACATGAAAGAAACACACGTGGAACTCATGCCGGTCACTGAGGCGCTGCAGCGGGTGGTCGCTGACGCACGGCCCCTGCCCGTCGAATCCGTCGCGCTCGACGACGCGCTCGGCCGCGTGCTGGCGGAAGACCTCGTGGCCAAGCGCACGCAGCCGCCGGCCGCGGTGTCGGCGATGGACGGCTATGCCGTGCGCAGCGCCGATGTCGCGACAGCGCCGGTCACGCTCGCGCTGATCGGCGAAGTCGCCGCCGGCCATCCGTTCACCGGCGCGGTCGGGCCCGGCCAGGCGGCGCGCATCTTCACCGGCGGCATGATGCCGGACGGCGCCGACACCGTGGTGATCCAGGAGATCGCCACGCGCGACGGCGACAAGGTCGCGTTCGACAAGCCGACGGCCAAGGGCCGCAACGTGCGGGCGCAAGGCATCGACTTTTCCGCCGGCGAAGTGCTGCTCGCCAAAGGCCAGCGGCTCAGCGACCGCGACCTGATGCTGGCGGCGGCCATGAACCATCCGGCCGTGGCCGTGCACCGCCGGCCGAAGGTGGCGATCATCGGCACCGGCGACGAACTGATCATGCCGGGCGGGACGCCCGGCCCCGGCGAGATCGTCTATTCCAACGGCTTCGCGCTGACCGCGCTGGCGCGCCGCGAAGGCGCCGAGGCGCACGACTTCGGCATCGCCCGCGACCGGCTGGCGGATATCCAGTCGGCGGTCCGGGGGGCGCGCGACTGGGGCGCCGACATCCTGGTCACCACCGGCGGCGCCTCGGTCGGCGAGCACGACCTGGTACAGCGCGCGCTTCATGCCGAGGGGCTGGACCTGTCGTTCTGGCGCGTCGCGCTGCGGCCCGGCCGGCCGATGATGCACGGCCGGCTCGGCCCCCTGCAGGTGCTGGGCCTGCCCGGCAATCCGGTGTCGTCCTATGTCTGCGCGTTCCTGTTCCTGGTGCCGCTGATCCGCCGGCTGACCGGCCGCGCCACCATCGAGCATATCCCGGAGCGGGCTTTGCTCGGCCGCGAGCTGCCCGCCAACGACGAGCGCGCCGACTACCTGCGGGCGATCCTGACGGCAGGCCCGGACGGCCCGGTGGCGACCCCGGTGCCGGTCCAGGACAGCTCCCTGATGGCGCCGCTGGCCCGGGCCGGCTGCCTGGTGATTCGCGAACCGCGCGCGCCGGCGGCGCCTGCCGGTTCACCCTGCGTCATCCTTAAGCTCGCCCTATAACGGCCGTTTGCATTGTTCACCCCAAATTAAATGGTTGCGGAACACATATCGAACAGATAGTGTCCGTTCATGATTTGTTTCGACCCGCCTGCGCCTTTTCTGGATCGCCGGCGGGCGACGGGGAGAACCAGATGCTGACCCGCAAGCAGTTCGAGCTCCTGCGTTTCATCCACGAGCGCCTGACGGAAGCCGGTGTTCCGCCCTCTTTCGACGAAATGAAGGACGCGCTGGATCTGCGCTCCAAGTCCGGCATCCACCGCCTGATCACGGCGCTGGAGGAACGCGGCTTCATCCGCCGCCTGCCCAACCGGGCGCGCGCCATCGAGGTGATCAAGCTGCCGGATTCGGTCGCCCACGGGATCAGCGGCGGCGCCGCCCGCTCGCGCGGTTTCACCCCGAGCGTCATCGAGGGCGACCTCGGCCGGGTGCGGCAGGTGTCGGAGGACGACAACAGCGGCCGCTCGATCGCGGTGCCGGTCATGGGCCGCATCGCCGCCGGTACGCCGATCGAGGCGATCCAGACCCGCAGCCACGTCATCAACATGCCGCCCGACCTGCTGTCGGCTGGCGAACACTTCGCGCTCGAAGTGCGCGGTGACTCGATGATCGAGGCCGGCATTCTCGACGGCGACATCGCGCTGATCCGCAAATCGGAAGCGGCCGAGACCGGCGACATCGTGGTGGCGCTGATCGACGACGAGGAAGCCACCCTCAAGCGCTTCCGCCGCCGCGGCGCCTCGATCGCGCTCGAACCGGCCAATCCGTCCTACGAGGTGCGCATCCTGCCGCCCAACCGCGTGCGGATTCAGGGCAAGCTGGCCGGGTTGTTCCGGCGGTATTGACGCTGTCATCACCCGCGCAAGCGGGTGATCCAGTAATCCCTGTATTCAAAGCTATCACTGACGCTGTGGCGTACTGGATGCCCCGCTTTCGCGGGGCATGACAGGTTGAATTAATCCCCCGCCTCCAGATCGTCCGCACGCGGTGTGGCGTCCTGTGACGCCAGCCGCCGGATGGCCGACGGCATCACTGCTGCGCGCGGCGCGCGCGCCCAGGGCCGCTCATAGCCGGGCGGCCGCGCGACCTGCGTCTCAAAACGATCTCCCAGCCAACGCAGGCTGGCCGCGCCATGCGCGCGCCAGCGGTCGCGGTCGATCAGCGTCGCCGCGCAGTCGCCCGGCGCGCTGCGCCGACTGACGACCACGGCGGCGCGCGCGCAGTCCTCCGCGAAAGCCTCCACTGTGAGCGCCATGGCCGCCAGCCGGCCGTCGGCGAGCGTGCCGACGCAGCCGGCGGCGTCACAGCGCACACCCGCCTTCAGGCCCGCGTCCTTGACGGTGCGGGCATCGCCGTCGGCCAAGAGCCATTCCCGGATCGCGAAGGTGTCGCGGCCGCTGTGCAGCACCGACAGCCGGCCGTCGCGGTTACGGATCGCGGCGGTCTGGCCGTCGGCCGAAATCAGCACGTCGGGGCGCGGCGCAGCGAGCGCCCACAGGCTCGCGCCGACGATCAACACCGCCCCGCTCCAGCGCAGCGGCGAGCGCAGCAGGCACACCAGCAGCAGCCCTGCTGTGCCCACCAGAAGCGGTCCGGTGCCGAAGGCCGGCATCTGGCCGACCGCGCCCGGCAGGCCCGCCACCCACAGCACCACCGCGATCATCCAGTCGATGCCGATGCCCATCAGCCGCCAGAACACGGCATCGAAACCGAACGGCATCGCCAGTGCGCCGAGGATGCCCATCGGCATCACCAGCACCGACACGACCGGCATGGCGGCCAGATTGGCGAGCACGCCATAGGGCGCCACGCGGTGAAAGTGGAAGGCGGCATAGGGCGTGGTGGCGAGCCCCGCCAGCAGCGACGCCAGGATCAGGCCGGCGACCTCGCGGCCGCCCCACAGCGCAGCACGCGCACTGAGCGAGGTGTCGGCGTCGGCCCGCCACGGCAGGCCGTATTGGTAGCCGGCGATCAGCGCCAGCGTCGCCGCGAACGACATCTGGAAGCTCGGATGCACCACCGCCTGCGGCGCCAGCAGCAGCACGCAGATCGCCGCGATCGAAAGGGTGCGGAACGTGATCGCCGGGCGGTCGACCATCACGCCGATCAGCACGATGGCGATCATGATGAAGGAGCGCTGCGTCGCGACTTCGGCGCCCGACAGCAGCAGGTAGAACGCGGCCGCGACCAGCGCGCCGGCGGCGGCCCATTTCTTGATCGGGCGGCGGCTGGCAAGCGTCGGCGACAGCGCGAATCCGGCGCGGACGACGAAGAACACGATGCCGGCGACCACCGCCATGTGATAGCCCGAGATCGACAACACGTGCGCCAAACTCGAGATGTACATGGCGTCGTTGACCGGCGTCGAAATGGCGTCGCGCTTGCCCGTGATCAGCGCCGAGGCGATCGCGCCGCGGTCGCCGTCCAGCACGGCGCGGATGCGGTCGTCGATGCTCTCCCTGATGCCGTTCATGAAGGCGGCGTAGCGCAGCCAGGTGCCCTGCTCGACCGGCGGCGTGGCGGTCTTGATCTTGCCGAGCGCGTAGCCGGAGGCGCCGATCCCTTGGAAATACATGTCGCGCGCGAAATCGTAGCCGCCCGGCCTCAACGGCGGCAGCGGCGGCGACAGGTGCGCTTTGAGTTCGACAAAGGCGCCGACCGGTGGCGCGCTGTCGCGTCGCACCGCGACGCGCACCCGCTCGGGCTTTTCGGCGACGCGCGCGGCGTCGAGCGTGTGGACGCGGATGACGACGCGGTCGCTGCGCGCGCGCTCCTCGCGCACCTCGATGAAGCCCGACAGCATCGCGCTCGCCACCGGATGCTGCAGCACCGGATGCGCGATGCGCGCGGTCTGCACCGTCGCGACCGCAAAGCCTGTGGCCATGGCGGCGACACCCAGCGCCAGCGGAAAGCCGACGGCGCTGCGCCGTAACGCGACGGTGAGCGCGATGCCGGCAATGCCAGCGCCGGCGGCGGCCCAGGTCGCCGGCTCGCGGTCGGCGGTGAAGTAGAGGACGATGCCGAAGCCGAAGCCGACCGGCAGCCAGGGCAGCAGCCGGCCCGGGGCGACCTCGGCCTGCGCCCACTCCGCCACCAGGCGGCCGAACCGGTCGGCGCGCGCCGAAAGCCCCTCCGGCAGAGCCAGTCCGGCACGGCGGCGCGCGGCCGCGATCGCGCCGGCCAAAGCGCGCGCCCGTGGTCGCCTGTCGTCCTGGAGTGCCATGACGCCCGCCCGCGCCTGCCGCGCGAGGGCGATGCTACGTCAATCGGGAGTTGTGGCTAGGAGAACGGTTGTGAACCTTGTCCCGGGCACAGCGCAGCACGCAGTGGTGCGCTGCAGACCCGGGATCCAGCTTTTGGGTGCATTACAAGGAAGAAACCGGGGCCCCGGATCTGCGCCGCACCACTTCGTGCTGCGGCGCGTCCGGGGCAAGAGGCCCTCAGCCGCCCGCCTTCTCCTTGGCAACGTCCTTGGCGAACGTATCGCGCAGGCCGATGGTGCGGATGAACACCGGCTTGCCCGGTTGCGAGTCCGGGTCCTTGCAGAAATAGCCCTGGCGCTCGAACTGAATCACCTGGGCGACCGCGCCGCCGGCGAGCGAGGGCTCGAGCCGCGCGCCGGTCAGCACCTCGAGCGAGTTCGGGTTGAGATCGGCGGCGAAGCCTTCGCCGCCGGTCGGATCGGGCTTGGCGAACAGCGGATTGTACAGCCGCACTTCGGCGGGGACCGAATCCTTGGCCGACACCCAGTGGATGGTCGCCTTGACCTTGCGGCCGTCCGGCGCGTTGCCGCCTTTGGTCGCCGGATCGTAGCTGCAGCGCAGCTCGGTGACTTCGCCGGCGGCGTTCTTCACAACCTCTTTGCAGGTGACGAAGTAGGCGTAGCGCAGCCGCACCTCCGTGCCGGGCGACAGCCGGAAGAACTTCTTCGGCGGGTTCTCCATGAAGTCGTCCTGCTCGATGAAGAGCTCGCGGCCGAACGTGATCTTGCGGGAACCGGCGGCCGGATCGTCGGGATGGTTGACCGCCTCCAGCTCCTCGCTCTGGCCTTCCGGATAGTTCTCGATCACGACCTTGAGCGGCTTGAGCACCGCCATGCGGCGCTGCGCGCTTCTGTTGAGCGCCTCGCGGATCGAAAACTCGAACAAGCCGACGTCGACGACGCTGTTGGCCTTCGCCACGCCGATGCGCTTGACGAAATCGCGCAAGGCGCCAGGCGGCACGCCGCGACGGCGCAGGCCGGCCAGCGTCGGCATGCGCGGGTCGTCCCAGCCGGTGACGTGGCCGTCACGCACCAGCAGCGTCAGCACGCGCTTCGACAGCACCGTATAAGTGAGGTTGAGGCGCGCGAACTCGTACTGGTGCGGCTTGGACGGCACGTTCAGGTTCTCAATGAACCAGTCGTACAGCGGCCGGTGGTCCTCGAACTCCAGCGTGCAGACCGAATGGGTGATGCCTTCGATCGCGTCCGACTGGCCGTGCGCGTAGTCGTAGCTCGGGTAGATCTTCCATGCCGTGCCGGTGCGCGGATGGTTGGCGTGCAGGATGCGGTACATCACCGGGTCGCGCAGGTTGATGTTGCCCGAGGCCATGTCGATCTTGGCGCGCAAGACGCGCGTGCCGTTGGGGTATTCGCCGGCCCGCATGCGGCGGAACAAATCGAGGTTTTCCTCGACCGGCCGGTCGCGGAACGGCGAGTTCTTGCCCGGCTCCGTCAGCGTGCCGCGGGAGGCCCGCATCTCGTCCGGGCTCTGGTCATCGACGTAAGCCTTGCCGGCGCGGATCAGGTCCTCGGCCCAGCCGTACAGCCGCTCGAAATAGTCCGAAGCGTGGTAGAGGTTGTCGCCCCAGTCGAAGCCGAGCCAGCGCACGTCGCGCTTGATGGCGTCGATGTATTCCTGCTCTTCCTTGACCGGATTGGTGTCGTCGAAGCGCAGGTTGCAGCGGCCGCCGAACTCCTCGGCGATGCCGAAGTTCAGGCAGATCGACTTGGCGTGGCCGATATGGAGATAGCCGTTGGGCTCGGGCGGAAAGCGGGTGACCACGCTCTTGACGCGGCCGGCGTCGAGGTCGGCCTTAACGATGTCGCGGATGAAGTCGCGCCCCGGCTCGGCCGTCCCGTCCTTGCCGCTTGCCTTCTCGTCAATCGCCATGCTTCCTCGACTCCGTAAGCCTTCGAAAACCCTACCGCCCTTGCCGGCGGCCTATGCCATGACGGGACACCCGGCCCAATGTCAATCGCGCTCTCGACCTGGCGCATGATCCCGAAAAGTGGACCCCGGTTTTCGGAAAAAGATCATGCGCCCTGAAAAGCCAACTGTGCTAGATGGCCGCCGATGAGCGAACCTGTCGTCACCCGTTTTGCCCCGTCGCCAACCGGCTTCCTCCACATCGGAGGCGGCCGCACCGCGCTGTTCAACTGGCTCTACGCCCGCGCGCGCGGCGGCAAGATGCTGCTGCGGATCGAGGACACCGACCGCGAGCGCTCGACCGACGCCGCCATCGCCGCCATCATCGACGGCCTCTCCTGGCTCGGCCTCACCTGGGACGGCGACATCGTCTACCAGTTCTCGCGCGCCGCCCGCCATCGCGAGATCGCCGAGCAGCTGCTGGCGGAAGGCAAGGCCTACCGCTGCTACGCGAGCCCTGAGGAACTCACGGCCATGCGCGAGGCCGCCCGCAAGGAAGGCCGCTCCAAGCTCTACGACGGCCGCTGGCGCGACCGCGATCCGTCCGAGGCGCCGGCCGGTGTCAAGCCGGTGATCCGCCTCAAGGCGCCACAGACCGGCGAGACCGTGATCGAGGATGAGGTGCAGGGCCGCGTCGTCTGGCAGAACGCCGACCTCGACGACCTGGTGCTGCTGCGCTCGGACGGCAATCCGACCTACATGCTGGCGGTGGTGGTGGACGACCACGACATGGGCGTCACCCACGTCATCCGCGGCGACGACCACCTGACCAACGGCGCCCGCCAGAAGCACATCTACGAGGCGCTCGGCTGGACCGTGCCGGTGATGGCGCACATCCCGCTCATCCACGGGCCGGACGGCTCGAAGCTGTCCAAGCGCCACGGCGCGCTCGGCGTCGACGCCTACCGCGCCATGGGCTACCTGCCGGCGGCGATGCGCAATTACCTGGTCCGACTCGGCTGGAGCCACGGCGACCAGGAAATCTTCACCGAACAGGAGATGGTCAAGGCCTTCGACCTTGCTCACATAGGCCGCTCGCCGGCGCGCTTCGACTTCACCAAGCTCGAAAGCCTCAACGGCCACTACATCCGCGGCACCGCCGGCGCCGACCTGATCGCCGCGCTCGAGGGCCTGCTGCCCCACATCGCGGGCGGCGACGCGCTCGCGGCGAAATTGACCCCGGCGCTGCGCGAAAAACTGCTCACCGCCATGCCGGCGCTGAAGGAGCGGGCCAAGACTTTGGTCGAGCTGTTCGAGGCCTCGCGGTTCCTGTGGGCGAGCCGGCCGCTCGACATGAACGAGCAGGCCAAGACGCTGCTGACGCCGGAGGCCAAAGCGACCCTGACGGCGCTGCTGCCGGAACTCGACGGCGTCGCCGACTGGGGCGCGGAATCGGCCGAGGCGGTCGTGCGCGGCTACGCCGAACGGGCCGGCGTCAAGCTCGGCGCCGTGGCGCAACCGCTGCGCGCCGCCCTGACCGGCCGGACCACCTCGCCGCCGATCTTCGACGTGCTGGCGGTGCTCGGCAAGGACGAGAGTCTCGCCCGCCTGCGCGATCAGGCCGGCTGATCGCATTACCGCGTCGTATTTTCATATCGGGGAAGCGCCGGAAGCCATGCCCAAACCGCGGGCAAAGTCTCGCGGGGTGCGATCTTGCAGCGCACAGTTGGATGGGTTACCCAAACGACTGCCGGAACCCGCTACGCCGACCGGGCGTGCCGCCTCCCCGGCTGACACGATTTCACGCCCCCCGCCCGCTGCCAATTCGAGGGCTCGCCCATGGACGTCAAGACAGACAAGAAGACCGGCTCGATTACGGTCGGCAACAAGAACTGGGATTTCCCGGTCTACAGCGGCACGATCGGACCGGACGTGATCGACATCGCCAAGCTCTACGGCGAGAGCGGGATGTTCACGTACGATCCCGGCTTCACCTCCACCGCCAGTTGCGAATCCAAGATCACCTACATCGACGGCGATGAAGGTGTCCTGATGTACCGCGGCTACCCGATCGAGCAGCTCGCCGAACACGGCGACTTCCTCGAGACCTGCTACCTGCTGCTGTACGGCGAACTGCCGACGCCGGCCCAGAAGTCGGATTTCGACTACCGCGTCTCGCGCCACACCATGGTGCACGAGCAGATGAGCCGGTTCTTCCAGGGCTTCCGGCGCGACGCGCACCCGATGGCGGTGATGACCGGCTCGATCGGCGCGCTGTCGGCCTTCTATCACGACTCGACCGACATCGCAGATCCGCACCAGCGCATGGTCGCCTCGGTGCGCATGATCGCCAAGGTGCCGACGCTGGCCGCCATGGCCTACAAGTATTCGATCGGCCAGCCGTTCGTCTATCCGAAGAACAACCTCGACTACGCGTCGAACTTCCTGCGCATGTGCTTCGCGGTGCCGACCGAAGAATACAACCCGAACCCGGTGCTGGCGCGCGCCATGGAACGCATCTTCATCCTGCACGCCGACCACGAGCAGAACGCGTCGACCTCGACGGTGCGGCTCGCCGGCTCGTCGGGCGCCAACCCGTTCGCCTGCATCGCGGCCGGCTGCGCCTGCCTGTGGGGCCCCGCGCACGGCGGCGCCAACGAAGCCGCGCTCAACATGCTGCGTGAAATCGGTTCGGTCGACCGCATCCCGGAATTCATCAGGCGCGCGAAGGACAAGAACGATTCCTACCGCCTGATGGGCTTCGGCCACCGCGTCTACAAGAACTACGATCCGCGCGCCAAGATCATGCAGAAGACCTGCCATGAGGTGCTCTCCGAGCTCGGCATCAAGGACGATCCGCTGCTTGACGTCGCGATGGAGCTGGAGAAGATCGCGCTGAACGACGAGTACTTCGTCGAGAAGAAGCTGTACCCGAACATCGACTTCTATTCGGGCATCACGCTCAAGGCGATGGGCTTCCCGACCACCATGTTCACCGTGCTGTTCGCGGTGGCGCGTACGGTCGGCTGGATCGCGCAGTGGAAGGAAATGATCGAGGACCCGAAGCAGAAGATCGGCCGTCCGCGCCAGCTCTACACCGGCGCGCCCAAACGCGACTACGTGCCGATCTCGCGACGGAAGTAA
>CAYJPU010000066.1:12867-14622 GCA_964372105.1 uncultured Undibacter sp. | reverse complement strand
ACGCGCGTCTTCGACGCGCTATGGCGAGCGGGCCCGGAATCCATACGCCGCAGCGCTGCGGAGTATGGATTCCGGGCCCGGCCCTTCGGGCCGTCCCGGAATGACAACGCGGAAACAGGACCAATGGCCAAGAAGAAGATCATCTTCCAGGGCGAACCGGGCGCGAATTCCGATCTCGCCGCCCGGAAGGCCTTTCCTCAGTACGAGCCGGTGCCGGCGCGCACTTTCGAGGACTGCTTCACGGCCTTGTCCAAGGGCGAGGTCGACCTCGGCATGATCCCGATCGAGAACTCGATCGCGGGCCGCGTCGCCGATATTCATCACCTGTTGCCGAACGCCGGGCTGCACATCGTCGGCGAGTTTTTCATGCCGGTGCATCACCAGCTGCTCGCGCCCAAGGGCGCCAGCCTGTCGACCATCAAGACGGTCGAGAGCCACGTGCACGCGCTCGGCCAGTGCCGCAATGTCATCCGCAGCCTGCGCCTGAAGGCCGTCGTCGCGGCCGACACCGCCGGCTCCGCGCACGAAGTGGCGGAAGCAGGCGACGTCACGCGCGCCTCCATCGCCACCAAGCTGGCCGCCAAGATCTACGGGCTGCGCATCCTCAAGGCCGACATCGAGGACGAGGCGCACAACACCACGCGCTTCGTCGTGCTGTCGCGCAACCAGGCATGGGCCAGCCCGGCGACCAAGCAGGTCGTCACCACTTTTGTCTTTCAGGTGCGCAACATTCCGGCCGCGCTGTACAAGGCGCTCGGCGGCTTCGCCACCAACAGCATCAACATGACCAAGCTGGAAAGCTACATGGTCGGCGGCAGCTTCTCGGCCACGCAGTTCTATGCCGACGTCGAGGGCCATCCCGATCATCCGCCGCTCAAGCGGGCGTTGAGCGAGCTCGAGTTCTTCTGCCGGAAGGACACGCTGCGCATCCTCGGCGTCTATCCGGCGCACAAGTTCCGCAAGACGCTCGAATAGCAACCGAGGCACGCCGCATGACGGACGCGCTCGCGGGATACCAGACCAACGGACTCAGGTTCTATTGATCGATACTCCGCCATCGACCAGCATGGCGCTGCCTGTCACGAAGCTCGCCGCGTCGGACGCCAGAAACAATGCAGCGCGCGCCTGCTCGTCAGGGCTGGCGATGCGCTTCAAGGCGTGCATGTTGCGGACGAACGCCCTCATCTCATCCGTGCTGACCATCTCGTCGGCCATCGCCGTCTGAGTCCCGCCGGGAAGCAGCGCGTTCACGCGCAGGCCCAGCGGCCCATATTCGACAGCAAGCGTTTTCATCAAGCCGATCAACCCGGCTTTGCTCACGGCGTAGGTTGCGACACCTGGCATGGCTACCGTGTAGCCGACGAATGAGCTCACGAAGATCAACGACCCGGCGCCGCGGTCGAGCATCGCTGGGATTTGATACTTGGCGGCAAGAAATGCGCTGGTCAGATTGATGGCTATCGTTTCGTCCCAGGCTCCTCGGGCAACATCCGTCGTCGGCCCCATTGGTCCGGCAACAGCGGCATTGTTGACGGCAATATCGAGCCCGCCGAACCGCGATTTCGCCTCGTCGACCAGCGCACGCGCATAGCCCTCGTCGGCGACGTCACCGGCCAGCGCGCATGCGACACCGCCCGCCGCTCCGATTTCATCGACGAGACGGTCAAGCAATTCGCGGCGCCGGGCAGCGACGACAAGCCGTGCGCCCTGCGCGGCAAAAAGCGTGGCGATCGCACGTCCGATTCCGGAGCTTGC
>CAYJPU010000066.1:10924-12767 GCA_964372105.1 uncultured Undibacter sp. | reverse complement strand
GCCACCGCCAAGCGCTTCCTGGCCGACGGCTGGCGCGTCGCGCTGCTCGACATCGACGGCGACAACCTGCAACGCACCTACGCGGCGCTGGCACAGCCCGACACCACCATCGCCATCACCTGCGATGTCGCCGACGCGCCGAGCGTGGCGAAGGCCGTCGACACCGTCGCCGCGACATTCGGCCGGCTCGACGCGCTGGTGAACAACGCCGGCATCGCCATCTTCAAGCCGATCCTCGACGTCACCTATGAAGACTGGTCGCGCGTGCTGGCGGTGAACCTGACCGGGCCGTTTCTGTGCACGCAGGCGGCCGCGCCGCTGATGCGCGACAGCGGCGGGGGATCAATCGTCAACATCACGTCGATCTCCGGCTTGCGGGCCTCGACGCTGCGCGCCGCCTACGGCACCAGCAAAGCCGCCCTCGCGCATCTGACGCAGCAGCAGGCGGTCGAGCTCGCCAGCCTCGGCATCCGCGTCAACGCGGTGGCGCCCGGCCCGGTCGACACCGCGATGGCGCAAGCCGTGCACACGCCGGAAATCCGCGCCGCCTATCACGACGCGGTCCCGCTCAACCGCTACGGGCTGGAAACGGAACTGGCCGAGGCCATCTACTTCCTGTGCAGCGACCGCGCCAGCTACATCACCGGCCAGACGCTCGCGGTCGACGGCGGCTTCGAAGCGACCGGCATCGGCCTGCCGGCGCTGCGCGGCGAAGGCCGCAACGGCTGACCGCGCGCCCGGCCGTCGCGCCGAACGTCGAGGACGATCCCGCGATTGATCTTCAGACCGCGACGCGGCCGAGGAAGCTCTCGATGCGGTGCTGCAGCCCGGCGGCGGCGGCCTCGACCGTTTCCGATGCTTCGAGCACCTTGCTCGCCGCGCTACGGGTGTCGCTGACCGCGCTGGTGACCTCGTCGAGCACCGCGACCATGCCTTGGGCGCCTTGCGCCGCGCTCGCCACGTTGTCCGAGATCTCGCCGGTCGCGTTGTCCTGCTGCTGCAACGACAGCGCCACCGCCGAAGTATAGCCGTCGATTTCCCGCATGCGCTCGGTGTTGCGCCGGATGGCATCGACCGCGACGCGCGTCGATTCTTGCACCGCCTCGATCTGGCCGGCGATCCGTTCGGTCGCCTTCTCGGTCTGTATCGCCAGCGATTTGACTTCCGACGCGACCACCGCAAAACCGCGGCCCGCCTCGCCGGCGCGGGCGGCCTCGATGGTGGCGTTGAGCGCGAGCAGATTGGTCTGACCGGCGATGTCGCGGATCAGATTGACCACCTCGCCGATCTCCTGGACGGTGTCTGTAAGGCGGGACATCTGTTCATTGGTGGCACGGGCCTCGACCACAGAGTGCGAGACGACTTCCGCCGCCCGACTGATCTGGCGGCTTATTTCCGCGATCGAAGCGATCAACTCTTCGGCGGCGGACGCCGCCGCGGTCATGTTGGCGGAGGCTTCGTTCGAGGTTTGGACGGCGCCCGCCGTCCGTTCCGACGTGCAGCCGGAGGAACGAGACAACGCGACCGCGATCGATTTGAGCGCCCCGGTGCTCTCGCTCACCGTGCGCAACATGCTCGCGGCGCTCTCGCGAAATGCGTGGATTTCCGTTTCGATTCCGACGCGCCGGCGCTCCTGCTCCGACAGCGCGGCGCTCCTGCGTTCGGCATGGATGCGCTCGGTAATGTCGTCATGCGTGCCGATCCAGAACTTGCCGCCTTCGATCGACCGGTTGACCACGGAAATGGCGCGGCCGTCGGGCGTTTCCACGATGCGGCTCATGGCCTGCCCTTCACGCACCGCGGCCAGAATCTCCGCGCGGTATTTCTCCGCGTCGCCATTGAG
>CAYJPU010000066.1:4192-10824 GCA_964372105.1 uncultured Undibacter sp. | reverse complement strand
CGGCAATCCCGACGAAGACGGCGAGAGCGTAGATGTGCCAGCTCTGTTCAAAAATGTTGGTCAAGGCAATCGATCTCGCGGATCGCCGCCCTGTTACGCCATAACGATTTATTAAATGTTAATGGAAAGCCCGTTGTGCAATCCCGGCACCAAGCAGCGCGGTGGCTTTCGGCCCGCCGGCGCGGCGAAGGCCGCAACGGCTGACCGCGCGCGTCGTCAGGCGAACAGCTCGCGGTCCTTGATCTTGCGGGCGTCGGTGTAGTCCTCGTCCCACCACGGCTTTTCGCCGCGCTGGCGCGGCGGCTTGGCGAGGTGCAGCTTCTTGCGGGCCTTCTTGGCCTCCTGCTGCACCACGCGGAAATGATAGTGGTCGAAGATGCGCAGCGCCTCGATGGTGTAGGACACCGCGACGCGGCGGTCGCGAATGATGACGAGGTTTTCGCCGTTCTTGGTGTCGGCGGTGTCCGAGAAGTTATACGAGCCGAGATAGACCCGCGCGCTCGGCTTGTCGAAGTCGATCACCACGAACTTGTGGTGCATGCGCACGCCGCCGCCGCCGGTCGGCTCTTTCTTGAAAGGCTCGGGCACGTTCTTGGCCAGCGCCGCCGGAAACACCGGCGACACGTTGCCGTCCGGCCGCAGGATGTCGAGGCCGCCGACGGCGCGGTCGGAGATGCCGTACACGAAGATGTCGTCGTCGTCGGACACCTTCTTGATCGCGTTCAGCATCGGCCCCGGCGTCTGGTAGAGAAACGCCAGCGAGAAAAACAGCGACGACGTGGTGTTGTCGCGGATATCGGTCGCGATGGTCTTGAGCAGAGCATTGGACGCGGCGTGCGGCGAGAAGGCGACGCGCGCGTCGATGCCGGTGAGCGCGAGCTTGGTCAGCTCGGCCGAGTCGGTGGTCTTGAACGCCGACTCGTTGTCCCAGTAATCGTCGAACGCCGCGGTGAACACCTCGACCGGCTTGGCGCCTTGCAGGATCACCGCGTTGTTGGCCTGCACGTAGAAGCCGCGCCAGCTGAAGTTGGTCGAGCCGCACACCACCTTCTTCACGGTCGGGCCGTCGACCACGATGGTCTTGTTGTGCTGAAGCTGGCCCATGTGCTGGCGCTTGACGTTGTCCTCGCCGGCCGATTCCACGAGGCGCGCGGCCGCCTGGCTCTCCGCGGTGTGGGGCTTCTTGTGGTTGGCGCTGTCGTCGATGACGATCTTGAGCCGCGTGCCGATCTTCTCCAGCCGCTCGACCATCTCCGGCAAGTTGAGCTCGTAGGCGACGACGCGGACCTGCGCCTTGTCCTTGATCGCCTCGTCGAGCGTCGCCAGGATTTCCTCGCGCGCCTCGAAGCCCATCCAGGCCAGCGCTTGCTCGGTCTTGGGATGGGTCGGCTCGAAGTCGAGCCCCTCGTCGGCCTTGGCGGGAATGAGCGTCTTGACCGGCGCGATCTTTTCATAGGTGTCGACGAAGGCCTGCGACGACACGAAGCCGCGGGTGTAGGTGACGTTGAGCTGGCCCGGATAAGTCTCGCGCCGCAGCTCGATGGCGACCTCCTGGGGGTCGCCGTAGCTCAGTTCGTCCTGCGCGTTCATGAAGACGGGCGTGACGCGATACAGGAATTCGCCGTCCATGTTGGCGTTGCGCGGAAAATGCACCCAGCGGAATTTCTGGATCGGCGACAGCATGGTCGACAGCTTGGCCGGGTTGACCTCGCCGTCCTTGGTCGAAAACGCGACGCGGTTTTTCAGCGCGAAGAAGCGGTCGCCGCCGGGCTCTTTGTATTCGATGGCGAAGCCGGCGAAGTCGGCCGGCGGCTTGCCGCGCCGCCAGTTCATCGCCAGCAGCGCCATGCCGTCGCCGCGATGCACTTTGAGGGTGAAGAGCGCGGCCGCGTTGCCGCCGCTGACCTGAAATTCCCCCGCCATGACCATCCCCCCTGGAAAGTCCGAGCGCAGAAGCCGCCGGCTCGGGCCCGCGCTTTCGGGGGTACTATTGCAGAACTACACGCATAGCGATAGTCGGGGGTCGCTCGCCGCCGCCGGTCGTACCCGGCGCGCGGCGCGGTTTGGTCGGGACGCCGGCGCTTACGGCGTCATCCGGTCGGTGACCTTGAGATACTTGCGCGCGAAGGCGACCAGCTGGCCGTCGCTCGGATGGTCGACCGTTTCCACGCCGGCGACGATCTTTTTCAGCTTGGGATCGTGCTGTTCGATGTGCTTGACCAGCTCGGTCTTGGCGTTCGCCGGTCCGGTGATCAGCACCGCGCCGGCGTCCGCGATCGATTGGGCGACCGCGTGCAGGAATTCGTGGTCGGCCGGGGCGTTCCCGCTGCCGATCGACATCGCCTTGTGGTGCAGGTGCTTGGTCGGGTGGTCCGGATGCAGCACGATCTTGTCGACCTCGGTCGGGTTGAAATGGAAGACGCGCGCTTCCCGGTGGTCGATCCAAACGACGGCGTGGTAATGCGTGGTCAAAGGATAGCCCTTTCTGGCGGCTGAAGGATGTTCGGGGCGGACCATGCCCTTTTCGGGCGGCCCACTGTTTGATCTAGCTCATGCCCGCGCCCGCTCACGTCAGGCCACGACGCGCGGCGAAAGCCGGCGCAGGCGCGCGAGGTCGACGCGGCCGGCGCGCCTGCTGTAGCTTATGCCGAGGTCCGGTCACACCAACGAGGGGCGTTCATGCTCGTCTTCATGATGGCTTTGCATATGTTGGGCGCCGTAATCTGGGTCGGCGGCATGTTCGCCGCCTATATGTGCCTGCGGCCCGCCGCCGGCGCGCTGGAGACGCCGCAGCGGCTGGCGCTGTGGCGGCGTTTCTTCCAGAAGTTCTTTCCCTGGGTCTGGGTCTCGGTGCTGCTGTTGCTCGTCACCGGCTATTGGATGATGCTGACGAGCTTCGGCGGCTTCGCCCGCGCGCCGCTCTACATCAACCTGATGCAGACGCTCGGCCTCGTCATGACCGCGCTGTACCTGTGGCTGTTCCACGGCCCCTGGCTGAAGTTCAAACGCGCCGTCGATGCGCAGGCATGGCCGGTCGCCGGCGCACAACTCAACCGCATCCGCCAGATCATCATGGTCAACATGCCGCTCGGCCTGATCGTGGCGGTTATCGGCGGCACGGGACGGTATTGGAATTATTAGCGGCCCTCATGCTGAGGAGCGCGCGCCGCGCGCGTCTCGAAGCATGGGGCCGCCTCATCCTTCGAGACGCGGTCCTTCGGACCGCTCCTCAGGATGAGGCGAATGCTCAAATCGTCTGGTTGTACTCGCCGACTTCCGGATGCGTGCGCAGCACGCCGTCGATCGCCTTGAACATCTCGCGCATGCGCGCTTCCGACACCGGGCTTTCGACCACCACCACCAGTTCGGGCTTGTTGGACGAGGCGCGCACCAGGCCCCAGGTGCCGTCCTCGACGGTGACGCGCACGCCGTTGACGGTGACGAGACCGCGGATCGGCTGATCGGCGACCTTGTCGCCCTTGGCCTTGGCTTCTTCGAAGTGCTTCACCACCGCGTCGACGATGCCGTACTTCTTCTCGTCGTCGCAATGCGGCGCCATGGTCGGCGAGCCCCAGGTCTTGGGCAGCGCCTTGCGCAGGTCGGCCATGGTCTTGTCCGGGCTGCGATCGAGCATGTCGCAGACCGCCATGCCGAAGATCATGCCGTCGTCATAGCCGCGGCCGAACGGCTTGTTGAAGAAGAAGTGGCCGGACTTCTCGAAGCCGGCGACCGCCCCCAGTTCGTTGACGCGGCGCTTGATATAGGAATGGCCGGTCTTCCAGTAGTCGACCTTGACGCCGTTGGCCTTCAAGACCGGATCGGTCAGAAACAGGCCGGTCGACTTCACGTCGACGACGAAGGTCGAGTTCTTGTGGATGGCCGACATGTCGCGCGCCAGCATGACGCCGACCTTGTCGGCGAAAATTTCCTCGCCTTCGTTGTCGACGACGCCGCAGCGGTCGCCGTCGCCGTCGAAGCCTAAGCCGACGTCGGCCTTGTTCATGAGCACCGCGTCGCGCATGGCGTGCAGCATCTTCATGTCTTCGGTGTTCGGATTGTAGCGCGGGAAGGAGTGGTCGAGATTGCAGTCGAGCGGCACCACCTCGCAGCCGATCGCCTGCAAGATCCTTGGCGCGAAGGCGCCGGCGGTGCCGTTGCCGCAGGCCGCCACCACTTTCAACTTGCGCTTGATCTTCGGCCGCTTGGTGAGGTCGGCGATGTAGCGCTCGGGGAAGTTCTCGACGAACACGTAGGAGCCGCCGCCGGCGAGCTTGAATTGTGCCTCCAGCACGATCTCCTTCAGCCGCGTCATCTCGACCGGGCCGAAGGTGAGCGGGCGGTTGGCGCCCATCTTCACGCCGGTCCAGCCGTTGTCGTTGTGCGAGGCCGTGACCATGGCGACGCAAGGCACGTCCAGCTCGAACTGCGCGAAATAGGCCATCGGCGTGATGCACAGCCCGATGTCGTGCACCTTGCAGCCGGCGGCCAAGAGGCCGGAGACCAGCGCCATCTTCACCGAGGCCGAATAGCTGCGGAAGTCGTGGCCGGTGACGATCTCCGGCTTCACGCCCATGTCGCGGATCAGCGTGCCGAGCCCCATGCCCAGCGCCTGCACGCCCATGAGGTTGATTTCTTTTTCCAGGAGCCAGCGCGCGTCGTATTCGCGGAAGCCGGTCGGCTTCACCAGCGGCGAGGATTCGTATTCATAGGTATTGGGCTTCAGCGCGGATTTCGGCGTTGGAAACATCAGGTCCTCAAATGCGGGAATTGGCCGGTGAAGGTTCCATACCCTAAGGCGGAACGTCCGGCAAAGTGCCGGCCGACTGAGGTCGGAAGATGGCCGTATAGTTCTACTGCTCCAGCACCATGCGGCCGCCGGCGTACTCGTAGCGCTTGAGCCGCGACAGGAACGAGACTCCCAGCAGGTTCACGTTCAGCGCCTCGTCCGGCAGCACCAATGCCGGCACGTCATAGACGGTGATACCGCCGAGTTCGAACCGCTCGATCGTGGCGCGGGCGGCTTTGACCTGGCCGTTGGCGGTCGAGACCGTGGCCGTGTAGTCGGCCCGCATCGGGCGGATGCCGACTTGGGCGGCGTCGGTTTCGCGCAGCGCCACCAGCGAGGCGCCGGTGTCGACCAGGAAGGCGATGGCGCGGCCGCCGATCCGCGCCTCAGTGCGGAAATGGCCCTGGCGGTCGGCATCGAGCATCAGGCTGCGGCCGGAGGAGACCGGCTGGCGCAGCTCATGAGGCCGTTGTGCCGTCTGCGCCGGGGCTGCCCGTGCCGACGCCTGGGTGTCCGCCACCTTGTCGGCGTAGTGCGCGACATAGCCGCCGACGCCGAGGACGAGGGCAGCGATGATCAGGATCTGGCGCATGGCAAAGCTCGCTGGTTGCGCGCGCCTTCTCCCATGCCGGCGGCCAAGACGGCCTTAACGCCCGGCCCGGCCGGTCGGCGGCTTTTGCTTCATGCTGACCGGCGCCTTAACCGGATGCCGAAACATCGAATTATGTGCCGCGCGGCTTGGCCCGCCGCGTCGGCGGGGCGGACGCCGGGTCCTCGGGCCAGGGATGGCGCGGATAGCGCCCACGCATCTCGACCCTGACGTCGGCATAGCTGCCGCGCCAGAAGCCGGGCAGATCGCGCGTGATCTGCACCGGCTTGTGCCCCGGCGACAGCAATTCGATCACCAGCGGCACGCGGCCGCCGGCAATCGCCGGGTGCTGCGCCAGCCCGAACAATTCCTGCACGCGGATCGACACCGTCGGGCCCTGCTCGGCGTCGTAGTCGATCGGCACTGCCGAGCCGGTCGGCGCGGTGAAATGCGTCGGCGCCTCGGCGTCGAGCCGGCGGCGCAGCGCCCACGGCACGAGCGTCATCACCGCGTCGGACAGTTCATCGCCGCCGATGGCGCTGCGCGCGGTCTTATCGGTGAGAATGGGCTCCAGCCATTCCGCCGCGCTGCGCGCGAGACCTTCGTCCGACAGATCGGGCCACTCCTCGCCTTCCGCACGCCGCAGGAACTGGACGCGTTGACGAAACTGCAAGGCCGCCTTGCTCCACGGCAATTTGTCGAGGCCGAGCCCGACAATGCCTTGCGCCAGAACATGCGCAGTGCCGGCGTCGGGTGCGACCTGCTTGACCTGCTCGGCCAGCACGATCGCGCCGAGGCGGCGCGTGCGGCGGGCGCGCAGCGAGGCCGAACCGGCGTCGAACGTCACCGTGTCGCGGTCCTCGATCTTATCCGCGAAGCGCGCTTCGATCTCCGGCAGCGAGATCGCCGCCGCCAGCACGATGCGGCTCGCGACCGCCGTGCCGGTCAGTTCGGCCACCGCCAGAAACGGCGCGCGCGCCAGCGCAGACGCGGCGTCGACATTGCCGCCGCGGCCGTTGGCCAGCAGGAACGCGCCCGACCCGCCGCCGCGATTCTTGGCGATGCGATCGGGATAAGCGAGCGCCAAGATCGCGCCCGCGCTTTCTATACCTCCCCCTGCAAGGGGGAGGTCGGCGCGCGCAGCGTGCCGGGTGGGGGTCGCTTCGTTATTGACCCCACCCCGACCGGCTTCGCCGGCCCACCCCCCCCCGTAAAGGGGGGGGAAATAAAAGGAAGCCCCCCCCAAGACCCATGCGC
>CAYJPU010000066.1:0-4182 GCA_964372105.1 uncultured Undibacter sp. | reverse complement strand
GGAATCCATACTCCGCAGCGCTCGGGGTTATGGATTCCGGGCTCGCCGCTTCGCGGCGCCCCGGAATGACGAGCGACACCCAACGTTTCACCATCGCGCGCGCGTCCTCGGCGCGCTTCGAGCGGTCACGGCGGAACTGATCGATCCGATGTTCGAGATTGACGTCGTCGCCGCCCAGCCCGCGCTCGGTAACGATGGCCGCGATGGTCGCCGCCAATTCGCCGGCGCCTTCAGCGGCGGCATCGACCACCATGCGCGCCAGCCGCGGCGGCAGCGGCAATTGCCGCAGCTTGCGGCCTTCCTCGGTGATGCGGCCCTGCGCGTCGATCGCGCCAAGCTCCAAGAGCAGCGCCTTGGCTTCGCTCAACGCCGCCGCCGGCGGCGCGTCGAGAAACGCCAGCTTGGATGGATCGCTCGCACCCCACTGCGCCAGATCGAGCACGAAGCTCGACAGATCGGCGGACAGAATCTCCGGCCGCGTATAGGGCTCGAGCGAACCGGTCTGCGGCTCGTCCCACAGCCGGTAGCAGACGCCGGGCTCGGTGCGGCCGGCGCGGCCGCGGCGCTGGTCGGCGGCGGCGCGCGACACACGCACCGTCTCCAGCCGCGTGATGCCGACGTCCGGCTCGTAGCGCGGCACCCGCGACAGGCCGCAGTCGATGACGACGCGCACGCCCTCAATGGTGAGTGAGGTCTCGGCGATGGAAGTCGCCAGCACCACCTTGCGGCGGCCGGCCGGCGACGGCGAAATGGCGCGGTCCTGCTCGCGCATATCGAGCGCGCCATAGAGCGCGACGATGTCGACGGAGGGGTCGCGCACGCGCTCTTTCAGAAACGTCTCGGTGCGGCGGATTTCGCCGGCGCCCGGCAGGAACACCAGCGCCGAGCCGGTCTCCGCGCGCAACGCGCGCTCGACCGCGTCGGCCACCTGGCTCTCGATGCGCGCGCGCGCGTCGCGGCCGAGATAGCGCGTCTCCACGGCAAAGGCGCGACCCTCGCTCTCGATCACCGGCGCGTCGCCCAGAAGTGCCGCCACCCGCGCGCCGTCGAGCGTCGCCGACATCACCAGCAGCCGGAGGTCGTCGCGCAGGCCCTGCTGCGCCTCGCGCGCCAAAGCGAGACCGAGATCGGCATCCAACGAGCGCTCATGGAATTCGTCGAACAGCACGGCGGCGATGCCGTCGAGCGAGGGATCGTCCAGCACCAGCCGCGTGAACACGCCTTCAGTCACGACCTCGATGCGCGTGCGTCTGGAAGTCTTCGAGCCGAAGCGCACGCGTAAACCCACGGTGTCGCCGACCTGCTCGTTCAACGTCGACGCCATGCGGGCGGCGGCCGCGCGCGCCGCCAGCCGGCGCGGCTCCAGCACCAGGATCTTTTTGTCCTTCGCCCACGACTCGTCGATGAGCACCAGCGGCACGCGCGTGGTCTTGCCGGCGCCGGGCGGCGCCACCAGCACGGCAGCGTTGTTCGCAGCGAGCGCGGTGGTGAGGCCCGGCAGCGCGGCGTCGATGGGAAGGGGTGTGTTGAAGCTACGCATGTTTCTCGGCTGTCATCACCCGCGAAAGCGGGTGATCCAGTAATCACGAACGGTCATGCCAATGCAAAGTCAGTGTTTACTGGATGCCCCATCGCAAGTCGGCTATAGCCGACTTGCGCGCTTATATACCGATGTCGAGTAAACCCGACATCGGGGCGCGGGCATGACAGCTACGGCTGCTTCCGCGCCCGCCCCACGCTCTCATAGACGAAGCCGTGGCGCGCGATTTCGTCCGGCCGGTAGACGTTGCGCAGGTCGACCAGCACCGGCCGTTCCATCACGCCCTTCAGGCGGCCGAAGTCGAGCGCGCGGAACTGCTCCCATTCGGTGACGATCACCAGCGCCGACGCGCCCTCGGCGCAGGTGTAAGCGTCGTCGCAGAACGTCACGTTGCCGAGCATCGGCTTGGCCTGCTCCATGCCGATGGGATCGTAGGCGCGCACCTTGGCGCCCATGTCCTGCAAGGCCGTGATCAGCGGCAGCGACGGCGCGTCGCGCATGTCGTCGGTGTTCGGCTTGAAGGTGAGGCCGAGCACCGCCACCGTCTTGCCGCGCAATTCGCCGCCGAGCGCGGCCGACACCTTGCGCGCCATCGCGCGCTTGCGCGCGTCGTTGACCGACACCACCGCCTCGACGATGCGCAGCGGCGCGCCGTTGTCCTGGCCGGTCTTCAAGAGCGCCAGCGTGTCCTTCGGGAAGCACGACCCGCCGTAGCCCGGCCCGGCATGCAGGAACTTCGAGCCGATGCGGTTGTCGAGGCCGATGCCGCGCGCGATCTCCTGCACGTCGGCGCCGACCTTCTCGGCCAGGTCGGCGATCTCGTTGATGAAGGTGATCTTGGTGGCGAGAAAGGCGTTGGCCGCGTACTTGATCAGCTCCGCCGTGCGCCGGTCGGTGAACAGTATAGGCGAGCGGTTGAGATAGAGCGGCCGGTACAGTTCGCTCATCACCTCGCGCGCGCGCGAGGCATCGGTGCCGACCACGATGCGGTCGGGATGCTTGAAGTCCCGAATGGCGGCGCCTTCGCGCAGGAATTCCGGGTTCGACACCACCGCGTAGTCCGCGCCGGGGCGCGTCTCGCCGATGATGCGCTCGACCTCGTCGCCGGTGCCGACCGGCACCGTGGACTTGGTGATGACCACCGTGAAGCCGTCGATCGCGGCGGCGATCTCGCGCGCGGCGTCGAACACATAGGTCAGATCGGCGTGGCCGTCGCCGCGCCGCGACGGCGTGCCGACGGCGATGAACACGGCGTCGGCCTTGGCGACCGCGGGCTTCAGGTCGGTGGTGAACTTCAGCCGCCCGGCCCGGGTGTTGGCGGCGACCAGGTCGTTGAGCCCCGGCTCGTAGATCGGCATCTCGCCGCGTTCGAGCGCGGCGATCTTCGCCGTGTCCTTGTCGACGCAGACGACCTCATGGCCGAAGTCGGCGAAGCAGGCCCCCGAGACGAGGCCGACATAGCCAGTGCCGATCATGGCAACGCGCATGGGAAATCCGTCGCAGATGGTTAATCGATTCGCACCAAGGCCGCTGGCTCCATAGCAGAAAGCCGTCCCGGATGGCGAGTTATCATCGCGGCAAGCGGCCAAAACCCCTGCTGGCGTAAAGGCGTTTGAAACCGGTTCTTGTCATAACCGTTTCATGAACGAACATGGCGAGACCATGACAGGCAGCGGGCCGAGCGGGGGGCGTGTCGACTGGGTCGACTACGCCAAAGGCTTCTGCATCATTTTCGTCGTGATGATGCATTCGACGCTCGGCGTCGAGGCCGCCGCCGGCAAGACCGGCTGGCTGCATCCGCTGGTCGAATTCGCCCGGCCGTTCCGCATGCCCGACTTCTTCCTGATCTCGGGCCTGTTCCTGGCGCAGGTGATCGATCGGCCGTGGCGGCAGTATCTCGACCGCAAGGTCGTGCACTTCGCTTATTTCTATCTGCTCTGGATGACGATCCAGTTCGTGTTCAAGGCGCCGGGCCTCGTGGCCGCCAACGGCGCCGGCGAGGTCGTGCGCCTCTATCTGCTGTCGCTGATCGAGCCGTTCGGCACGCTCTGGTTCATCTACCTGCTGCCGGTCTTCTTCGTCGTGGTGAAGGTCGTGCGCTCCGCTCCGGTCGTGCTGGTCTGGAGCATCGGCGCCGCGCTCGAGATCGCGCATGTCGAGACCGGCTGGATGGTGATCGACGAGTTCGCCAACCGCTTCGTCTATTTCTACACCGGTTGCATCCTGGCGCCGTCCATCTTCGCCTTCACCGCGCAAGCGCAGGCGCGACCCGCTCTGGCGCTCGCCGGCCTCGCCGTCTGGACGGTCGTCAACGCCGCCGCGGTCGCGTCCGGCATCGCCGCGCTGCCCTATGTCTCGCTCGCGCTCGGCCTGCTCGGCGCCGGCGCGGTCGTCTCCGCCGCGGCGCTGATGGCGCAGCGAGAGGCGTTCAAGCCGCTGCGCTATTGCGGGCGCAATTCCATCGTCATCTATCTCGCCTTCTTCCTGCCGATGGCGGTGTCGCGCGAACTCTTGATCCGCACCGGCCTGTTCGACGTCGGCACCATGTCGGTTCTGATCACCACCGCCGGCGTGCTCGGCGCGCTGGCGCTGTGGTGGGCCGTGCGCGGCACGGCGGCGAAATTCCTGTTCGAACGGCCGGC
>CAYJPU010000065.1:9036-14689 GCA_964372105.1 uncultured Undibacter sp. | reverse complement strand
TGCCGTTGTTCACCGCCGCCAACTGGGGCGGCCAGGGCCTGCACCCGCGCGGCAACTTCGAAGGCTTCGGGCGCGCCGCCTCCAAGCAGAAATGGCTGGAGGCGCACGGCATCGAGCACTGGACGCACTTCTATACCGACTACGGCCGCGAACAGCAGCTGCGCTTCTTCGACTATTTCCTGCACGGCAAGACCGACGGCTGGCGCAAGCAGCCGAAGGTGCTGCTGCAGGTGCGCCATCCCGGCGAGAAGTTCGTGGCGCGCGCCGAGAACGAATGGCCGCTGAAGCGCACCAAGTGGACCAAGTTCTATCTCGACCCCAAGTCCATGGCGCTGTCGGCCAAGAAGCCGTCCACCAATGCCAAGCTGAGCTTCGCGGCGATGGGCGACGGCCTCACCTTCCTCACCGCGCCGTTGCCGCAGTATACCGAGATCACCGGGCCGTCCGCGCTCAAGCTCGTCGCGTCATCGTCGACCGCCGATGCCGATTTCTTCATCGTGCTGCGCGTCTTCACCGGCGACATGAAGGAGATCGTGTTCCAGGGCGCCATCGATCCGCATACGCCGGTGGCGCAAGGCTGGCTGCGCGCATCGCACCGCAAGCTCGACAAGAAGCTGTCGACGCCGTACCGCCCCTATCATACCCACGATGAAATACAGCCGCTGAAGCAGGGCCAGTCGGTCGATCTCGACATCGAGATCTGGCCGACCTCGATCGCCGTCCCGGCCGGCTACCGCATCGCACTCTCGATCCGCGGCAAGGACTACGAATACGGCGGCGGCAGCGGCGGCAAGCTCTCCAACTTCAAGAACGAGTTGAAAGGCTGCGGCCCTTTCCTGCACAACGATCCGCGCGACCGGCCGCCCGCATTGTTCAACGGCATCACAACCTTGAAATTTGGCGGGGCGAAAACCCCGTACCTGCTGCTGCCGATCATTCCGCCGAAAAAACAGACATCGGTAAAGAAGCCGCCGCGCGGCTAGCAGCGTGCGACAGCGATGTCGCGCCGAGACAAAAGGATTTCGTCCGCAACTATACAAAGCGGCGGCAACAAGACCGGACTGCGCCCAATTTCGGTATTCACTTTCGCCAACCTAGGGTAAGCTTCGCGACAACCTTCGACAAAAAAAATGAAGGTCCAAGGGGAAAATAAATACGCAGTTCTGCATCATCCAGATCTTCAATGGGAATGGAAAGACCGCCGCCGTGGGCAAGGCGGCCGATGATTGTTGTCGATGCTGATACGGCCGAACCGGCCGCAACAACGGTCCAACAAGGCCGAACAAACAACAGCCCCGCACGGGGCCTAAAGGGAGTAACGAAAATGTCTCGTAAGTTCTCTCGCCGCACCTTCATGGGAGCCACCGCTGCCGGCGCTGCGGCCGCGACCTTCAAATTTCCGATGCCCGCGATCGCGCAAGCCGCGCCGTTCAAGCTCGGCCTGCTGACGGTGAAGACCGGGCCGCTCGCGCAGGGCGGTATCCAGATGGAACAAGGCGTCGTCACGTTTCTGAAGGAGAAGAACTACACTTTTGCCGGCCGAAAAGTTGAGTTCATCTCCGCCGACACCGGCGGCAACCCGGCCGGCACCAAGACCAAGGCGCAGGAACTGGTCGAGCGCGAGAAAGTCGACGCGGTCCTCGGGCCGCTGGCGGCTTTCGAGCTGCTCGCCATCTCCGACTACATGCGCGATCACAAAACGCCGATGCTCAGCCTCGCCGGCGCCGAGGACATGACGCAGCGCCGTCCCAATCCCTACTTCCTGCGCCCGTCGGCGACCTCTTCGCAGGCGATGCACCCGATGGCGGACTTCGCGGCGAAGGAGCTGAAGCTTAAGAGGGTGGTCACCATCTCCGAAGACTTCGCCTTCGGTCATGAACAGATGGGCGGCTTCCAACAGACCTTCGAAGGCGCCGGCGGCAAAATCGTCAACAAGATCTGGCCGCCGCTGGTGACGCCCGACTACACGCCGTTCGTGGCGCAAATCGCCGACTGCGACGGCGTCTGCCAGGGCTTCGCCGGCTCGAACCCGCTGCGCTTCCTGAAGACCTACGCCGCGGCCGGCCTGAAGTACCCGGTGGTGACCGGCGAAACCGGCGGCGACGACGCCCTGCTGCGCTCGTTCGGCGACGAGGCGCTCGGCATGTACAGCTGCTGCCCCTACACGCTCGACTACGGCAGCGACGGCAACAAACGCTTTGTCGCCGCGATGCAGAAAGATTACGGCCTCGACCCGGGCTTCTACGCCGCCGGCCTCTACGTCGCGGCGCAGGTGGTGGCGGCCGGCCTGGAAAAGACCAACGGCAAGTCGGACGACAAGGAAGCCTTCGCGGCCGCGCTCAAGTCGGTCGATCTGAAGGACACGCCGCGCGGGCCGATCAAGTTCGACCATCTCGGCAACGTGGTCGGCGACTTCTTCATCCGCCGCCTGGAGAAGGTGAACGGCAAGCTCGTCAACAAGACCATCAAGACCTACAACAACGTCAGTCAGTTCTGGACCTACGACGAGAAGAAGTTCCTGGCGCAGCCGGTCTACTCGCGCAACTATCCGCCGCTCAAGCCGTAACCGGCGCGTGCGCGAATGCTCGGGTCGTCATTCCGGGGCCGGCCGAAGGCCGCAACCCGGAATCCAGAAAGCCACACTGGATTCCGGGTTCGCTCGCTCCGCTCGCGCCCCGGAACGACATGGGATGACCAAAGCGTGAAAGCTCAACAATGAATTTCTGGCTGGTGCTGACCGTCAACAGCATCACTTTCGGTGGGCTGCTGTTCCTGTTGTCGGCGGGCTTCTCGCTGATCTTCGGGCTGATGCGAATCCCGAATCTGACGCACGGCTCGCTGTTCATGGTCGGCGCCTATATCGGCGCGACCTTCGCCATCGGCCTGCTCGGCTACAAGGTGAACTTCTGGCTGGCGGCGATGCTGGCGACGCTGGCCGTGGCGCTGCTCGGCGCGTTGGTCGAGCGGCTGCTGTTGCGCCGCCTGCCGGGCGACCAGCTGGCGCAGGTGCTGGTGACGCTCGGTCTGTCGTTCATGGCCGCCGACCTCTGCCTGATGCTGTGGGGCGGCGACCCGCTCAACGTCACCACCCCGCCCGAGCTCGCCGGCTTCATGCGCGTCGCCGGGGCGGCGTTTCCGACCTATCGGGTCGCGGTCATCGCCATCGCCATGGTCGTCGCCGTCGGCCTGTGGGTGCTGATCGAGCGCACACGGCTCGGCGCCATGATCCGCGCCGGCGTCGACGATCCCGACATGGCGCGCGTGGTCGGCATCCGGGTCTCTCACCTGTTCACGATCGTGTTTGCGCTCGGCGCCGGCCTCGCCGCCTTTGCCGGCATCGTCGGCGGGCCGATCCTGTCGGTCTATCCGGGGCTCGACCAGGACATGCTGCCCTTGGCGCTGGTCGTCGTCATCCTCGGCGGCACCGGCAGCCTGCTCGGCTCCTTCGTCGGCAGCATCATCGTCGGCTTCATCTATAATTTCGGCCAGGCGTTGCTGCCGGAGCTCGCCTACTTCGTGTTGTTCCTGCCGATGTTGCTGGTGCTGTTGCTGCGGCCGCAAGGCCTGTTCGGGAGGCACGTGCCGTGAGCGCCCGAACCCTCGCCGTTGCCGTCGCCATCGTCGTGCTGGCGGCGCTGCCGTTCTGGATGCCCGGCATCTATTACGTCAATGTCGGCAGCCAGATCCTGTTCTACGCCGTGTTCGCGCTCGGCCTGAACGTGCTGGTCGGCTATGCCGGCCTGGTGTCGCTCGGCCACGCCGGCCTGTTCGGCATCTCGGCCTACGCCACCGGCTACATGCTGCAGCTCGGCTTCGGGCATCCGGCGGCCATCGTCACGGCGCTAGCCGTCGGCGTCGTCTCGATGGCGATCTACGCCGTGCTGTCGCTGCGCTCGACCGGCATCGGCTTCATCATGATCACGCTGGCGCTCGGCGAAATCCTGTGGGGCCTCGCCTACCGCTGGATCAGCCTCACCGGCGGCGACAACGGCATCAACGTGCCCGGGCGCCCGGCGCCGTTCGGCTTTTCGCTCGGCAGCCCCGTCACCTTCTACTACACGACGCTCATCGTGTTCCTGCTGGCGCTCGCCATGATGGCGGTGCTGGTGCGCTCGCCGTTCGGCGCGGCGCTGATGGGCACGCGCGACCAGCCACGCCGCATGACGGCGCTCGGCTACCACGTACTGGCGATCCGCTTCTGGGCCTGCCTGCTGTCCGGCCTGCTCACCAGCGCGTCGGCGATCCTGTTCGTCTATTACACGCAGTTCATCAGCCCGCAGACCCTGTCGCTGACCTCGTCGGCCGAAGTGCTGTTGATGGTGATTTCCGGCGGCCCGGGCACCCTGCTCGGCCCGATCGTCGGCGCCGGTCTGGTGGTGGCGGTCAAGACCGTCGTCAGCGGCTTCGTCGAGCGCTGGAACTTCCTGTTAGGAGCCATCTTCGTCGCCATCGTCATCCTGATGCCGGAAGGCTTGGTGCCGGGCACCGCGCGGCTGTGGCGGCTGGCGACGCGCAAGCGCGCGCCGGCTGAAACACAAGCGGCCAAGACAGCGACCAAGACGGCGATCAAGACAGCGACCAAGACGGAGGCCTCGCCATGAGCGCGCTCGTCGTCAACGGCCTGCGCAAGGCGTTCGGCGGCCTGCGGGTCACCAAGGACGTCAACCTCACCGTCGCGCCGGGCGAGCGCCGGCTGATCATCGGCCCGAACGGCGCCGGCAAGACCACGCTGTTCAACCAGATCACCGGCGAGATCACGCCGGACGCCGGCTCGGTCGAACTGTTCGGCCAGGACATCACGCAGGTGCCGACGCGCCGGCGCGCGCATCTCGGCATGGCGCGCACCTACCAGATCATCACGCTGTTCGGGCGCAACACCATCATCCACAACGTCGCGCTGGCGCTGCTCGGCCTGTCGCCGCTGCGCTGGAACCCGCTGGTCGACCTCAAGCACCAGAAGCATCTGGTCGAGCAAGGCCGCGAAGCGCTGGCCATGGTCGGACTCGCCCACATCGCCGACCGTCCGCTGTCGCAGACCTCCTACGGCGAGCGCCGCCGCGTCGAGATCGCCATGGCGCTGGCGCAGAAGCCGAAAGTGCTGCTGCTCGACGAGCCGTTCGCGGGGCTCTCGATCGACGAGCGGCAGGACGTGCACAAGCTGCTGATGACCATCCCGCGCGACGTCACCATGGTGATGATCGAGCACAACATGGACGTCGCGCTGGAATTCGCCGAGCGCATCACGCTGCTGCACTTCGGCGAGGTGATCGTCGAAGGCACGCGCAGCGAAGTGGTCGCCGATCCGCGCACGCGGGAGGTCTACCTTGGCCACTAGCGCGCTCACGCTTGCCAACGTCAACGCCTATTACGGCGACAGCCACGTGCTGCAGGACGTCTCGTTCGAGCTGGGCGAGGCCCGCATGCTGGGCTTGCTCGGCCGCAACGGCGCCGGCAAATCGACCTGCATGAACGTCACCATGGGGCTGTTGCCGCCGCGCCGCGGCGACATCACGGTGTTCGGCGAAAAAGTCAGCGGCTTGACGCCGGAGCTGATCGCCGCGCGCGGCGTCGCGCTGGTGCCGCAGGGCCGCCGCATCTTCCGCAGCCTGACGGTGCGCGAGAACCTCGCGGTCGCCGCGCGCAAGCCGGACAA
>CAYJPU010000065.1:5453-8936 GCA_964372105.1 uncultured Undibacter sp. | reverse complement strand
ACCGTGTTCACGATGTTTCCGCGGCTCAGCGAACGCCGCGACCAGATGGCCGCGCATCTGTCCGGCGGCGAACAGCAGATGCTGGCGATCGGCCGCGCGCTGATGGGCAACCCGCGCGTGCTGCTGATGGACGAGCCGTCGGAGGGCCTGGCGCCGCAGATCGTGGCCGAGGTGATGGCGACCATCCGCAAGCTGAAGGAGAGCGGGCTGTCGATCGTGCTGGTCGAGCAGAACCCGCAACTCGTGTTCGACGTCGCCGACGACATCGTCATCCTCAACACCGGCCAGGTCGCCGTGGTGTCGACGCCCGCGAAGCTGAAGCAGGACGGCGTCGACCTGCAGCAGCATTTGGGGGTGTTTTAATCACGGGCTGTCATGCCCGCGAAGGCGGGCATCCAGTAGCCACCGCGCGGTCAGATTGAAAAACGAGATGCCACGGAGTACTGGATCATCCGCTTTCGCGGATGATGACAGCCGAAGTGGACGGCAAACGAGGAACGAGAAATGGCTCCAGTCTGGAACAAGTACGCCAACACCGCCGCGCGCAAGCACGGCAGACCGGGCCGCGAGCAGCGCCCGAAGAGCGCGACCATCGACGCGCACAGCCACGTCGCCGTGCCGCGCGCGGCCGAGTTCATCAAGCCGCATCTCGACCTGGCCACCATCCCGCTGGCGCATTTCGCCAGCGCCGAGACCAAGGAGCTCAACGCCAAGCAGGAAGTCGACATCCGATCGCGCATCGTCGGCAATTACGACGAGCGCTTCGCCGACATGGACCGCATGGGCGTCGACCAGCAGCTGGTGATGCCGCCGCCGCCGCAGTGCTACCACACGGTCGCGCTCGAATACGCCGTACCGGCCGCGCAAATGATCAACGACGGCGTCGCCGAATTCGTCTCCAAGCATCCCGACCGCTTCATCCCGACCGGCACGGTGCCGATGCAGGACGGCAACGAGGCCGCCAAGGAGCTCGAGCGCTGCATGAAGACGCTTCACTTCAAGGGCGTCGAGATCCTCACCAACGTGCACGGCAAGGAATTGTCCGATCCCGCCTTCGCGCCGTTCTGGAAGAAGGCCGAGGAACTGGGCGCGCTGGTCATCATCCACCCGAACGGCTTCACCGAAGGCCAGCGGCTGTCGCGCTTCTATTTCAACAACATCGTCGGCAATCCGTTCGAGACCACGCTGGCGCTGCACTACCTGATCTTCGACGGCGTGCTGGCGCGCCATCCGAAACTGAAGATCTTCGCCATGCACGGCGGCGGCTATCTCGGCGCCTATTCCGGCCGCATCGATCACGCCTGGGGCGCGCGCTCGGACTGCCAGGCCAACCTGCCGAAGCCGCCGACGTCCTACTTGAAGCAGGTCTACGTCGACACGGTGGTGTTCACGCCCGACCAGCTCGAGGCGCTGGTCAAGACCTTCGGCGTCGACCACGTCGTCATGGGCACGGACTATCCGTTCGACATGCTGGAATACGACCCGATCGGCCACATCAACGCGGTCGCCGGCTTCGACGACTCCGCGCGCGCCGCGCTCGCCGGCGGCAGCGCGAAGAAGATGTTGGGGCTATAGAGCCGCCCCAACACTCCACCTGTCATGCCCCGCGAAAGCGGGGCATCCAGTAATCACTAGCGCTGCGGCGTACTGGAGCGCCCGCTTTCGCGGGCGATGACAGCCTCACGCGTCACGCATACAGAAAATCCAGCGTCGCGGTTTCCTTGATCACCGCGCCGTTGGTGCTGTGGCGGCCGGCGCGCGCCTGCTCTTCCTCGGTGCGCGTCGCCTGCAGGTATGCGCCGAGGTGGCGCGCGTAGTTGATGATGCGGTGGTTCTCGTCGAGCCGCGCCGCCTCGAAGCGCTTGAGCGCGGCGGCGACGTCGTCGTCCTTCTGCAAGGCGTCGGTCAGCGCCGCCGCGTCATCCGCCGCCTTGGCGACGCCGGCGCCGACATGCGGCCGCGCCACGAACGCGGCGTCGCCGACGATCGCCACCCGGCCGAACGCCATCTGCGGCGATTCCAGATCGTAGATCGGCTGCAGGATCGGCTCTTCGATCAGCCGCACGATCTGCCGGAACTGCGGCGCCAGCAGGCGCTCGGCCGCGTCTTGGATTTCTTGTCTGGCCTCGCGCCGGATCAACGGCGGCGGAATCGAGATCGCATGCGTCACGCCGCGGTCGTCGGTCAAAAGCCATTGCAGCTTGCTGGCTTCGTCGGCCGGGCGGTACCAGATCACGTTGTAGCGGCGGTGGCCCGGGCGCACGTCATTGTCCGGCCCGGCCACCGGATAGCCGAGGAACTGCTCGCCCGGCGGCAGGCCGAACGCCATGTATTCGAACAGCTCGTTATGAACGTCCGGCGGGAACGCCGATTCCGGCAGCAGCGCCCGCCAGGCGCTGTAACCGACGTAACGCGGACCGACGTCCGGCAGACACTGCTGACGCACGGTTGAGCGGATGCCGTCGGCGCCGACCAGCAGGTCCGCGACGATCGTTTCACCATCAGAAAAATGCGCGGCGACCGCTTGCGGCGTCTGCGTGAACTTCGCCAGCCCGCGGCCGCGGTGATAGTGCTCCGGCGGAAAAGCGTCGCGCAGCAGCCGATAGACGCGCTCCCAGGCGGTCGTCACCTGCGGAATGTCGATCTGCTCGGCCAATTGGCCCTTGGCGTCGAGGATCTTGCGGCGGGTGACGTGAACGCCGAGGCCGTCGGTATCGAGTCCCAGGCCGCGCAAACGCTGCAGCAGTTCCTGCTGCGCCACGATGCCGGCGCCGCGGCCCGACAATTCGGTATCGAGCCGCTCGTAAATGTCGACGGCCCAGCCCGCGCGCCGCAGCAACAGGCCGCAGAGCAGACCGCTCATGGAGCCGCCGACGATGACGGCACGACGTACCCGGACACTCGACAATTGCGCTACCTCAATCTTTTCGACCCGCCCATTATTCTATATATGAAGCGCGATTGCACTGGAGGAATCCCTGATGGCGATGACGATGCTTGATAAGGCTGCCGAGAAGAAAGAGAAGTCGCAGTGGCCGGCGGATATCGCCGCCGAGTTCGACCGCGAAGCCAAGAACCCCAATCCGTGCGTCGGCTCCACGCTGCTGTCGGAGAACGAGCGCACCCGCGTGTGGATGATCCGCCTCGCCCCCGGCGAGCGCATCGGCTTCCACCGTCATGTGCTGGATTATTTCTGGACGTCGGTCTCGGGCGGCCGCGGCCGTCAGCACGTGCACGACGGCACCACCGTCGAATACACCTACGTGCCGGGCGAGACGCGCCATGAAACCTATGGCGCCGGCGAATTCAAGGTGCACGACCTCGAAAACCTCAGCGACCGCGAGATGGTGTTCATGACCGTGGAGTTCAAAGACAGCGCCAACAAGCCGATGCCGTTGCCGGCCGGCGTGCAGCGCCAGGCCGCCGCCTGATTGTCGGCGATCATCTGCAACGAGAAGCGCCCCGCATGCCGGGGCGTTTTTT
>CAYJPU010000065.1:0-5353 GCA_964372105.1 uncultured Undibacter sp. | reverse complement strand
GCTGACTGCCTTCTGATCTGCTCGCGGCGCATCAGCGCCTGCGCGTCGGCATAGGCGCGCTCGACCGCGCGCGACACGGTGCCGGCGACGTCGCGCGGCGTCGCCACGCGATAGACCCACTTGCGGATGCCGATGTAGAACAGCCCGCCGTGCAGCGCCCACATCAGCTCGGTCTCGGGCTCGGTCAGCGGCTGCTGGTCGAGGCCGGGCAGTCCGAACTCGTGCCGCATCTCGCCGATGATCGGCTTGTAGATGCGCTCGGTGACCAGCTTGGCGAAGCGCTGCGCGATGCTGGCGCCGTCGAGCCCCGAATAAAGATAGATGCGCACCCATTCGTAGTCGTGCAGCATCTCGGCGTAGTCGAGATAGAAGCGCGTGAGCCGCGCCAAGAGCGGCACCGAACGGTCGACCAGAATGGCGTCCCATTCCGGATTCCAGCGCCGCACGAACATCTCGTCGTAGATGCGGTCGATCAGGTCGTCCTTGCTCGGGAAGTAGCGGTACAGCAGCCCCTTCGAGATGCCGAGCTCGCGCGCCAGCGCGCGGGTCTGGCCGCCGAAGCCGTGCTTGGCGAAAAAGCCGATGGCGCCTTTGAGGATGCGGTCGCTGCGGTCGGTCGGCGTCAGCCGCACGCGCTTGCGCGCCGGCGTCGCCTTCTGCGCCGCGCGGCCCGCGCGCGTCTTGCTGGTTTTTACCGCCAAGCTCAAAGCCCCGACATGGTCGCAGCCGCAACCAGTTTTGTCCACAACCGATAGCAGACATCCCGATAACAGCAAGCGCGCCGCGCGCTCTTGACCGGCATGTTCGTGCCGCTAATAATGAGCACATGCTCACTAGAACTGAGCATCTGCTCAATAATAACCGGCACTCGGGGAGAACGCCATGGAGACCTTGCCTCGCATCCGCTTGAGCCGCGCCGACATGATGAAGCGTGTGGCGTTTTTCAAGGACCTCAAAGGCTTCGACGGCGGCCTGCCGGACAGCGAGTATCCGAGCGCCGTCCGCACGCTGTTCAACGTCATCGGCTTCCAGCCGCCGAAAGGCATCGGCGAGGGCGGCGTGACCTCGCCGGTCGGCGCCGACGCTGCGCGCCTGGCCGCCATCAAGATCTCGGAAGGCTTCAATCTCGGCTACTGCAAGGCCAAGCCCGGCCACGGCCCGATGATGCACAACCACGACACCAACGAGACCTTCATCCCGATGACCGGCACCTGGCGCTGCAGCTGGGAGAACGAGAAGGGCGAGGTCGACTACGTCGACGCCGGTCCCTTCGACGTGGTGTCGTTCCCGCCCGGCGCCATCCGGCGCTTCGAGAACGTCACCAAGGGCGATCCGAACGCGGAATCGATCCTGATGTTCGTGATCGGCGGCGACGGTCCGCGCGCGGAGTTCACCGACCAGGCGATGGCTGAGCTCGAACAGGCCGGCGTCTGGCCGAAGAAGTAACGCCCCGACCGCTCTCTGAAAGTCAGCTCGGCCCGCGGCTCAACGACCTGCTCGCCAGCCGGGGTGTCGATCCGCTCGACGACGACGTGCCGCCGTTCGTCTACGCCGCGATGGAGATGCTCGGCCAGACGGTTGTGAAGACCGGCTCGCTCGACCAGGCGGCCGTCGCCAAGACGACGCAAGGCGCTGCAAGACGCTGCAAGACGCTACTTGCCCACACGTCACCTGCATCGTGGGCAACGCCCGCTTCGCCGCCAATGGCGCGTGGAAAAAGCCGCGGGTGCTGATGGTCCAGCAGCGGGGTATCGGCGGCAGCGGCCTCGACCAATTCCGCGGTGCGGGGCCGGTATGCGACCCTGCATGCCAAAGAGCTCAAATCGGACGACGTCAAAAGCCCGTATCGCCTCGCGTAAAGTGCACAACCAGAGGGCTTTCGGTCGCAACTGCGAAATGCACTAGCCAAGCCGCTGCCCTTCCTGCAAAATGCCGCAAAACAGGGGTCGAGTTTTTTTAAGGACTCGACCCCGAACTGTCCGGCCGGCTATCAACCCGTGGGTGGGCAGGACAAGAACAAGAGCCGAGGGGGAAATGATGCCGGCAATTGGCACATTCAGTTTGCGTTCACGCCGCCGCGCCATGCGCGCTTGCAGCGTGCTGCCCGATTGACTATTCCCCCAGGCGACGTTTAAGCGTGTGTGCCGGCTGAGGCCCGTATGGATATTTCCTTCGATCTCCTGATCAACGCGGTCGCCGCCGGGCTGCTGCTCGGCGGCTTCTATGCCGCCGTCACCGCCGGCATATCGATCTCGTTCGGCATGCTCGATATCGTCAACATCGCGCATCCGGGCTTCGTGATCCTCGGCTCCTATCTCGCGTATTTCATCAACATCAATTTCGGGGTCGACCCGATCATCGTCAGCATCCTGATGCTGCCGTTCTTCTACGCGCTCGGCTCAACGATCTACCAAGTCTACCATGTGTCGTTCGAGAAGCGCGGTCAGGATTCGCTGCGCGGTCTGGCCTTCTTCTTCGGCCTGCTGTTCGTCACCGAAGTTTCGCTGATCCTGGTGTTCGGCGTCGACTACCGCTACGTCGAAGCCGTCTATATCGGGCCCAGCATCCATATCGGCCTGGTCGACCTGCCGCTGCGCATGCTGGTGCCGTGCCTCGCGGCGCTGGCGCTGTTCGGCGGCATCCAGCTGTTCATCACCCGCACCTTCACCGGCCGCGCCATCATGGCGGTGTCGCAGGATCAACTGGCGCTGCAGCTCATGGCCGCCGATCCAATCAAGATCAAGCGGATCGCTTTCGGCATTTCGATCGCGACCGCAGCGGTCGCCGGTGCGCTGCTCATCATCATCCAACCGGTCGAGCCCTCGGTCGGCCGCGAGTATATCGGCCGCGTGTTCGCGATCTGCGTGCTCGGCGGCCTCGGCAGCATGCCCGGCACGCTGATAGCGGCCATGCTGCTCGGTATCGTCGAAAGTCTCACCGCCACCTTCTATGGTCCGTCATGGGCGCCGGCGGTGGCATTCGGTCTTCTCCTTCTGACGCTGGCCTTCCGGCCGGCGGGACTTCTGGGACGGTAAAGCGTGAGCACCGCTAAATTCTCACTCATAATGACCGCGGTCGGCGTTGCGATCCTGTTGTTCTCACACTGGGTCGGCGTCGACTACCTCTACTTCGCCAGCTACACGATCCTGCAATTCATCGTGCTGGCCACTGCCTGGAACATCCTCGGCGGTTATTGCGGCTATGTGAACTTCGGCTCGGCTGCCTTCTTCGCCATGGGCGCCTATTCGTCCGTCTTCCTGCACAAGTCTATCGAGGTCCTGCCCGTGCCGGTCTTGATTGTGGTCGGCGGTGTCGTTTCCGGCGTCGTCGGCCTCGGCATGGGCTACCTGACGCTGCGGCTGCGCGGCTCGTTCTTCGCCATTGCGACGCTCGCTTTGGCCGTGGTTCTGGGAACCCTGGTGGTCAACTGGGAATATGTCGGCGGCTCGCGCGGCGCCTACATCATCCGGCCGGAGAGCCTCGACTTCGCCGGCTTGAAGATCAACTACATCGAGTACCTGTTCGGCCTGATGCTGATCCTGGCCATCGTCGCGCTGGTCACGGCGCGCACCATCGAGCGCTCGCAGCTCGGCTTCGGCTTCGCCACCATCCGCGACGATGAACTTGCGGCGGAAGCCTGCGGCGTGCCGACGCTGCGGCTCAAGCTGGTCGCCACCACGCTGTCGGGCGCCTTCATGGGCATGGCCGGCGCGCCGTTCCCCTACTACATCGGCTACCTGCAGCCGTCGTCGGCCTTCGGCCTTGAATACGCGGTGAACTCCATCGCCATGCCGATGATCGGCGGCACCACCAGCTGGGTCGGCCCGCTGGTCGGCGCGCTGCTGCTCGGCACCGCCCAGCAATACGCCACCGTCACCATTTCCTCGGCGGTGAACCTCCTGATCGTCGGCCTGATGCTGGTCGGCTTCGTCATCATCGCGCCCAACGGCATCGTCGGGCTGGTGCAGGAGCGCCTGCGGAGGAAGCGGTCATGAGCGCGCTGCTGCACGTCGACAACGTCACCAAGCGGTTCGGCGGCTTCGTCGCGCTCGACGGCGTCGAGCTCTCGGTCGCGCCCGGCGAGCGGCTCGGCCTGATCGGGCCGAACGGTTCGGGCAAGAGCACGCTGGTCAACTGCATCTGCGGCACGCTGCAGAACGAAAGCGGCAGCGTGCTCTTCAACGGCCAGGCCATGGACGGGCTGGCCGCGCATCAGCGCACGCACCGCGGGCTCGCCCGCAGCTTCCAGCTGCCGCGGCCGTTCCACAGCATGTCGCTGGCCGACAACCTGCGCATTCCGCTGCTCTACACCGTGCACGCGCGCACCGGCCCCCTGCGCTCGACCGGCGATCTCAACGAGCGCTGCAACGAGCTGCTGACCATGGTGGGGCTCGCCGCCAAGGCCCATCAGATGCCGCGCGACCTGACCCAGGTCGAGATGCGCAAGCTCGAGCTCGCCCGCGCGGTCGCAGCCGAGCCGAAGCTTCTGATCGCCGACGAATCGATGGCCGGCCTGTCGCATTCCGAGGTCGACGACATCCTGGCGCTGCTGATGCGGCTGAACGAGCGCGGCATCACCATCATCCTCATCGAGCACATCATGAGCGCGGTGATGAAGTTCTCCCAGCGTCTCGCCGTGCTGGTCTCGGGCAAGAAGGTCGCCGACGGCAAGCCGGAAGACGTCGTGCGCAATCCGGAAGTGGTGAGGGCGTATCTTGGCCAGTAGCATCACCATCGAGAAGGTCGACGCCTCCTACGGCGCGGTCCGCGTGATCGAAGACGTCTCGATGACCGTCAATGCCGGCGAGACCGTCGCGTTGCTCGGCACCAACGGCAACGGCAAATCGACGCTGATGAAGTGCATCATGGGCATTGTGCGCCCGTCGGCCGGCCGCATCGTCGCGGAAATCGACGGTGTGAAGCACGACCTCGTCGGCCGCACCACCCAGCAGATCGTCGACCTCGGCATCGCGCTGGTGCCGGAAGGCCGCCGGCTGTTCCCGAAGCTGACGGTCGAAGAAAACCTGCTGCTCGGCGCCTACCGCCCGACCGCGCGCGCCAAGATCAAGGAAAACCTGGCGTTCTGCTTCGAGGCCTTCCCGCGGCTGGCGGAGCGGCGCAGCCAGCTCGCCGGCTCCATGAGCGGCGGCGAGCAGCAGATGCTGGCGCTGGCGCGCGCGCTGATGCTGGCGCCGCGCATCCTGCTGGTGGACGAGCCTTCGGTCGGCCTCGCGCCGCTTTTGGTCGCGCGCACCATCGACGCCATCAAGGAGCTCAAGGACCACTATCAGCTCACCGTGCTGATGGCGGAGCAGAACTTCACGCAGGCCATCCGCATCGCCGACCGCGGCTA
>CAYJPU010000064.1:0-14753 GCA_964372105.1 uncultured Undibacter sp. | reverse complement strand
GGCTGTCAGCCGTCGCCGACGACACCGAAAAACTCCTGGCCCGCCTGCTGGGCGATGTGCCGCTGGCCGGCGAGATCGCGCGGCCGCAACGCCTGGTCGCCGCCATGCGCCACGCCGTGCTCGGCGGCGGCAAAAGGCTGCGGCCCTTCCTGGTGGTCGAGACCGCCGCGCTGTTCGGCACGCCGCGTGACGGCGCGCTGCTCGCCGGCGCCGCGCTCGAATGCCTGCACTGCTACTCGCTGGTGCATGACGACCTGCCCGCCATGGACAACGACGACCTGCGGCGCGGCCGGCCGACCGTGCACAAAGCCTTCGACGAGGCGACCGCGATCCTGGCCGGCGACAGCTTGCTGACGCTGGCCTTCGACATTCTGGCGCGCACTGACGTGCACGCCGACGCCGCGATCCGCGCCGCGCTGGTGCTCGACCTCGCGCGCGCGTCCGGTTTGGGCGGCATGGCCGGCGGCCAGATGCTCGACCTCGCGGCCGAGGGCCGCTTCGACGACAAGCACGTGCTCTCGCTGGACGAGATCCTGACCTTGCAGGCGATGAAGACCGGCGCGCTGTTGCGCTTCGCCTGCCGCGCCGGTGCGATCCTCGGCCGGGCCGACGACGCAGCACTGGCCGCGCTCGACCGCTTTGGCGCCGTCATCGGTCAGGCGTTCCAGATCGCCGACGATCTGCTCGACGTCGAAGGCGACACGGCGACGCTCGGCAAGGCGGCCGGCAAGGACGCCGCCGCCGGCAAGGCCACGCTGGTGTCGACGCTCGGCGTCGCCGGCGCGCATGCGCGGCTGGACGCCTTGATCGCGGAAGCCGAGGGCTTGCTGGCGCCGTTCGGCGCCAAGGGCGACACGCTGCGCGCCGCCGCGCGCTTCATCGCGCAGCGACGCACTTAAACGGCCCGCGCGGCCGGCGGAGCGCACCATGGCCATGAGCAAATCCAAGCCGCCGCACCGCCTGCTGCCGGTCCGCGTCGTCCAGTTGCACGGCAAGCTGCTGGCCGCAGCCGTCATGGGCGCCGCCGTTGCCGCGCTGCTGCCGGACGGAATGCGCCTGCCGACGCGCAGCCTTATCGGCTGGGACCTCGGTGTCGCGCTCTATCTCATCCTCACCTTCACGATGATGCGGCGCGCAGATGTCGACAGCATCCGCAAGCGCGCCGCCGAGGAGGACGAAGGCGCCTTCGCCATATTGCTGCTGTCGATCGTCGCCACCGCAACGAGCCTGGTCGCCATCGTGTTCGAGTTAGGGGCCTCGAAGCAGGCGCCCGGCAACGCGGCGTTCACCCACGTGCTGCTGGCGACGGGCACCATCCTGCTGTCGTGGACCTTCGTGCATACGATCTTCTCGTTCCACTACGCGCACGAGTATTACGGCGAACGCCGCGACGGCAAGATCGGCGGGCTCAGGTTTCCCGACGATCCCAAGCCGGACTATCGCGACTTCCTGTATTTCTCGCTGGTCATCGGCATGACGTCGCAGGTGTCCGACGTCTTGGTCACCAGCAAGGTCATCCGCCGGCTGGCGGCGGTCCACGGCGTGCTGTCGTTCTTCTTCAATCTGACCGTGCTGGCGCTGACCGTGAACATGGTGGCGAACCTCATCTAGGAAGCTGCGGCGGCTGGATGTGAGCGCTAATCGCGCGCCACGAACGTCACAGGGCAGCGACGGCGAAGAACACGATGAAGAACGGCTTGGCTCTCACTCGGCCGCGGTTCTCGCGCCCGTTCCGAAGCGGCGCTCGATGTAATCGATCACCATCTGCTTGAAATCGGCGGACAATGTCTGGCCGCGCAGGGTCGCGGCCTTCTTGCCATCGATGAAGACCGGCGCGGTCGGCGTCTCGCCGGTGCCGGGCAGCGAGATGCCGATATCGGCATGCTTCGACTCGCCCGGGCCGTTGACGATGCAGCCCATCACCGCGACGTTCAACGTCTCGACCCCGGGATAGCGCGTCTTCCATTCCGGCATCGAGGTGCGGATGAAGCTCTGGATGTCGGAGGCAAGCTCCTGGAACGTGGTCGAGGTGGTGCGGCCGCAACCGGGGCAGGCCGCGACCAGCGGCACGAACGTGCGCAGCCCCATGGTCTGCAACAGCTCCTGCGCGACTTGCACCTCGCGGGTGCGGTCGCCGCCGGGCTCCGGCGTCAGCGAGATGCGGACGGTGTCGCCGATGCCCTGCTGCAACAGCACGCCCATGGCGGCGCTGGAGGCGACGATGCCTTTCGAGCCCATGCCGGCTTCGGTCAGGCCGAGATGCAGCGCGTAGTCGGAGCGGCGCGCCAGCTCGCCATAGACGGCGATCAAGTCCTGCACCGCCGACACCTTGGCCGACAGGATGATGCGGTTCTGCGGCAGGCCGATCTCGACCGCGCGCGCGGCCGACAGCAGCGCCGACTGCACCATGGCCTCGTGCATGACTTCGCGCGCGCCGATCGGCGATGCCGAGCGGGCGTTCTCGTCCATCAGCGTCGTCAGCAGTTCCTGATCGAGCGAGCCCCAGTTGGCGCCGATGCGCACCGGCTTGCCGTAGCGGATCGCCATCTCGACGATGGAGGAGAACTGCTTGTCCTTCTTGTCCTTGAAACCGACGTTGCCGGGATTGATGCGGTACTTGTCGAGCGCTTCGGCGCAGGCCGGGTGATCGGCCAAAAGCTTGTGGCCGATGTAATGGAAGTCGCCGACGATCGGCACGTTCAGGCCCATCTTGAGCAGGCGTTCCTTGATGTGCGGCACGGCGGCCGCCGCCTCGTCGCGGTCGACCGTGATGCGCACCAGTTCCGAGCCGGCGCGCGCGAGCGCGGCCACCTGGGCGACGGTGCCTGCCACGTCGGCGGTATCGGTGTTAGTCATCGACTGCACGACGATGGGAGCCGAGCCGCCGACCAAAACGCCGCCGACATCGACCGGAACCGTCCGGTGACGCGCCTGTGTCGAAGTGCCACTCATGAGTGCTGGAGCCTGATGGTGCTGAAGCCTGATCGCTGAATACCGAATGAACGGGAATTCCCTAGCATTTCCCGGGCCGATGCCCAACGGTCAGCCCGGCCCTGTGTTCCACCGGCCCGCCGGCCGAGCCCGCCCGGCCCGGTTGGACCGCCAAACTGGCGCTGAATCAAGACATTCCCGTGACTTCGGTCACCGAGGCCGGCCGTCAGCGGGCGCGGTTGACCAGCACCAGCCCGCCGGCCACCAGCGCCACCGCCGCCGCAAAGGCCGGGGTCAGCGGCTCACCGAGCACAAAATGGCCGGTGGCGACGCCGAACAGCGGCGTCAGGAAGGTGAAGGCCGACAGCCGGTTGGCGGAATAGCGCACCACCAATGCGAACCACAGCGCGAAGGTGATGCCCGCCACCCACAAAGTCTGGTAGGCGAGCGCGCCGAGCGCGACCGGCGACGGCATATGCGTGATGCGCTCGCCGGCCAGCAACGCGCAAACGGCCAGCATCGGCGCCGATACGGCGAGCTGATAGAGCAGCACCTTTTCCGTCGAGATGCGCGCGAGCTTGGCCTTGATGACGAGCGTGGTGAGGGCCCAGAGGATCGCCGCACCCACCATCATCACGTCGCCGAGCATTTGGCGCGGATCGAGCGCCGGGGTCGGAATGCCGAAGGCGAGCAGCATGCCGGCGAACGACAGCATGAGCCCGGCCCACTGGTAGGGACTGAAACGGTCGGCGGGAAAAAAGATGCGCGTGCCGAGCACGACGAAAAACGGTGCGAGATAGATGAACAGCACCGCGCGCGAGGCGGTGGTGTAGAGGAGGCCGGGAAAGATCAGCACGAACTCCCCGCTGAACAGAAGCCCGATGACGATGCCCGCCACCAGGCTGCCATCGCGTGCGAACAGCGGAATGCCGCGCAGCCGGCACCAGGCCGCCACCAGCACGGCGGCGACGGCGGAGCGGATCGCAGCCTGCGTGACCGGCGGAATGTCATGGATCGCAAGCTTCACCGCGACCTGGTTGAAACCCCAGGACAGACACAGCATCACCACGACGCAGGCGGCGACCACGTCGAGCGGACGGGTGACGTGGGCGGTCGAGGACGGTGAGGACATGCGGGGGATTCCGGCAGCGAGCGCAGGTGTCTTAACGCGCTCAATCTCAAAACGCCATGCGTTGAAACACAACCCTGTCATGGCCGGGCATAGCCCGTCGAAGACGGCCGTGAACGCCCTTATGTCCCGGCCACCTCGCTTAGGAAGGCACGGTGCCAGACTGAGCGGGATCACCGAGGCCCGTGCCTTCGGCGCGGCCCGGTGATGACAATTCAAGCCGCCTTGCAGTGCGCGCAGATGCCGGAGATCTCGATCACCGGCGTCTTAGGCGTGAAGCCGGCGGCGCGCGAGGCGGTCTTGATGGTGTCGGCGACCGCGGCGGAAGCGGCCTCGCCGACCGCGCCGCATTTCTCGCAGATCAGAAACACCACGGGATCGTCACTCTGGTGATTGTGCCCGCAGGCAATGAAGGCATTGCGGCTTTCGATGCGGTGCGCAAAACCCTGCTCGCGCAGGAAATCGAGCGCGCGATAGATGGTGATCGGCGCCGGCCGCGTGCCGCCCTCGGCCAGGCGGTCGATCAGTTCATAGGCGCCGAGCGGCTGATGGCTGGCGAGCAGCGCCTCCAGCACCTGCCGGCGCATCGGCGTCAGGCGCTCCTTGCGCGCGACGCAGACCGATTCGGCATGCGCAATGGCGTCGCTGGCGCAACGGCCGTGATCGTGGCCGGGCGCCGGGAAGACCGTGGGCGAATGGGCTTTTCTGGCCAAAGGATCGATGCTCCAGTTCCGGGGCAACCTTAACCTGCCCGGTGGAATAGCGAAAAGCAGCACCTTAGATATATATTGCACCGCAGCAAAAATAGGGGCACGTTCCCGCCCCGCACTCCCGACCATCGGCATCAGCGGCGCTTAAAGCCGCACACAACGAGGACGGCTATGCTCAAAGGCAAGACAGCGCTGGTCACTGGCTCCACTTCCGGCATCGGGCTCGCGATCGCGCGGGCGCTGGCCAAAGACGGCGCCAATGTCATGATCAACGGCTTCGGCGACAAGGACGCGATCGAGAAGGAACGCGCCGGGCTGGAGAAGGAGTTCGGCATCAAGGCGCGCTATTCGCCGGCCGACATGACCAAGCCGGCCGAGATCACCGAGATGGTACGCGCGACGCAAAAGGACTTCAGCTCGCTCGACGTGCTGGTGAACAATGCCGGCATCCAGCATGTGGCGAACATCGAAGACTTCCCGACCGAGAAATGGGACGCGATCATCGCCATCAACCTGTCGTCGTCGTTTCACACCATCCACGCCGCGCTGCCCGGCATGAAGAGCCGCAAGTGGGGCCGCATCGTTAACATCGCCTCCGCGCACGGCCTGGTCGCCAGCGGCCAGAAGGTCGCTTACGTCGCCGCCAAGCACGGCATCGTCGGCCTCACCAAAGTGGTGGCGATCGAGGCGGCCAATGACGGCGTGACCTGCAACGCCATCTGCCCGGGCTGGGTGCTGACCCCGCTGGTCGAGCAGCAGATCAACGCGCGCGCCAAAGCGTCCGGACAGACCTTCGACCAGGCCAAGGTCGCGCTGGTGTCGGAGAAGCAGCCGATGCACGACTTCAGCAAGCCGGAGAACATCGGCGCCCTCACCGTGTTCCTGTGCAGCGACGCCGCCGCCAGTATGACCGGCTCGGCCTATTCGATCGACGGCGGCTGGGTCGCGCAGTGAGATTTGTCATTCCGGGATGCGCCGAAGGCGCGGGCCCGGAATCCATACGCCGCAGCGCTGCGGGTTATGGATTCCGGGCTCGCTCGCTAACGCTCGCGCCCCGGAATGACGAAGGTGAAACGATCGCGCGGGGCAAACCATGATCGACTTCCTCGCGCGCGCATTCGGCGACAGATCGGGCAAGCCTGACAGACCCGAGCAGCCGCGGGCTAAGAAGATGATCAACGTCGCGCTGCAAGGCGGCGGCGCGCACGGCGCGTTCACCTGGGGCGTGCTCGACTATCTGCTGCAAGACGGCCGTCTCGCCATCGAAGGCATTTCCGGCACCTCGGCCGGTGCGGTCAACGCCGTGATGCTGGCGGACGGGCTCAAGCGCGGCGGCCCCGAAGAAGCCCGCAAGCGGCTGGCCACCTTCTGGCAGGCGGCGAGCCTCGGCGGCGACCTGCCGGCCGTGCAGCGCGCAGTGCTCAACCGGCTGTTCTCGCTGCTGCCGAGCGAAGGCCTGCCGACGCTCGACTGGCTCACGGCCTGGTCGCGCTATCTCTCGCCTTACGACCTTAACCCGCTCAACATCAATCCGCTCAAAGACCTGATCGAGCGTTTCGTCGATTTCGAAGGCCTGCGCGCCGACACGCGCGCGCTGTTCATCGCCGCCACCAATGTGCAGACCGGGCGGCTGCATATTTTTCCGCGCGAGAAGATTTCCGCCGAGGCGGTGATGGCCTCGGCCTGCCTGCCCGCGGTGTTCCGCGCGGTCGAGATCGACGGCGTGCCCTATTGGGACGGCGGTTATCTCGGCAATCCGGTGCTGTATCCGTTCTTCCGCGCCACCGACACCGAGGACGTGCTGATCGTCCAGATCAATCCCGTCGTGCGCAAGAAGGTGCCGACCTCGACGCGCGATATCATGGCACGCGTCAACGAAATCACCTTCAACTCCTCGCTGATGGCGGAACTGCGCGCCATCGAATTCGTCAACCGGCTGATCGACCAGAAGCGGCTGCCGCACGGCACCGGCGACAACGAATACCGCCAGATCAAGGTGCACCGCATCGTGCTGGAAGGCCTGGGCGAGCGCTTCGCGACCGCCAGCAAGCTGCGCAACGATTACAAGTCGTTCGATCTGCTACGCAAACTGGGCGAGCGCGCGGCCCGGCGTTTCCTCGACAACCACTTCGACGACATCGGCTTGCGCTCAAGCGTCGACCTCAAAGCCGAGGTGTATTCGGAGCGAGGCTAGTGCAGGCGCGGATTGTCCCGCTCAATCGTCCAGATGCCGGGCAAGTGCGGTGCCGCGCAGTTCGACATTCTTGCGGATACGTTTCAGCATCTGCATGATGCCGCGCATTTCCGCGGCCGTGAACTCCTGGAAGTAATCGTCGAACAGGCCGAGCACGAGGGGCGCGCACTTACGATAAGTGGCTCGGCCCTTCGGCGTCAGCACGATCCGAAAGCGGCGACGGTCCTCCGGCTCGATCACCCGCAGCACCAAGCCCTTGGCCTCCACGCGGTCTAGCAGCTTGCTCAAGGTCGTGCGCTCGATGCCGCAGCGCGCCGCCATCTCGTTGATCCAAAGCTTGTCGTGTTCGATCAGGCTGACGAGCACCCGCCATTGCAGATGGTCGATGCCATGCCGGCGCAGCAGCCGGCTCGAATTGAGCATGTGCTGGCGCTCGATCATGTAGCAATGCTGGATTGGCCAATCGGCCGCCTGGAAGGCGCGCTCGCCCGCGGCCGGCACGGCGTCTACTTTCCTGCCGCCGCGGGGTCTGGCTGCCATGACCTTTTGTCCGTCTTGGATTGCGGGAAAATTACGTGACTCTTCACATATCTCCCGCTAGCCTCCCGCGCAAGTCGCCCGTTTCATGCGACATCTGAGGGAGGAATGACATGAATGACCGCCGCGACGGAGTGCTCAAGCCCACGCGCCGCGCTTTGATGGGAGGCGCGGCTTCGGTCGCCCTGGCCGGGTCCTTTGCCGCCCCGCTCGGACTGATCTCGACCGCCGGCGCGCAACCGGCGCCGAAAAGCGACGCCATCACAGTGACGCTGCTCGGCACCGGCACCCCGAACCCCCGCCCGGACCGCTACGGGCCCTCGACGCTGGTGGAGGCCGGCGGCAAACGGCTGCTGTTCGACGCCGGGCGTGGCCTGACAATCCGGCTGTTCCAGCTCAAGATTCCGCACGGAAACATCGATGCGATGTTTCTGACGCATTTCCATTCCGATCATCTCAACGGACTGCCGGACTTCTACCTCACCGGCCTCCTGCGCACGCCCTATGCCCAACGCAACACGCCGATGCGGCTGATCGGTCCGACCGGGACCGCGCGCATCGCCGAGGGCATTCGGAACGCCTTTGCCGACGACCTTAGGATTCGCATGGCGGACGAAAACGTGCCGGAAGCGGCGACGCGCTTCGATGCCAAGGAGTTCAGCGCCGACGGCGTCGTCTATGACGAGGACGGCGTGAAGGTCACCGCCTTCGCTGTGCTGCATGGCGACCTGATCAAGCCATCCTACGGATATCGTATCGATTACGCCGGTCGCTCTGTGTTGCTGTCCGGCGACACCAAATTCGACGAGAACCTCATCAAGCACGGCACAGGCGTGGATTTGCTGGTGCACGAAGTCTGCATGCTGCCGGACGCGCTCAACGATGTGCCGATCTTCAAGGCGATCATGAATCACCATACGTCGCCCGAGGAATGCGGAATCGTGTTCTCGCGCACCAAGGCCAAGCTCGCCGCTTACACGCACCTCGTGCAGCCGGGAACCGCGAAGTACCCGCCGGTGAGCGATCAGGCCATCGTCGACGCGACCCGCAAGACCTATCAGGGGCCTTTGGTGGTCGGCCTGGACCTCACACGCTTTGTCGTCGCGGGAGAAATTCGCACCCTGCGGTGGGACCCGCAGTTACGCGGCTATCCGACCTGAAAGGTGCGGGCGAAATATGCCGTCTTTGGGACGCCAAGTTTTGCTATGCTGGTGTTTATGACACCGCTCGTTGCCGAAATCGGCCACACCGCGCTCGACATCATCGTCGCCGACATCACCACGCTCAACGTCGACGCCATCGTCAACGCCGCCAACCGCTCGCTGCTCGGCGGCGGCGGTGTCGACGGCGCCATCCACCGCGCGGCCGGGCCGGAACTGCTGGCAGAATGCCGGACGCTCGGCGGCTGCGAAACCGGCGACGCCAAGCTCACGCGCGGCTACCGGCTCAAGGCACGGCATGTCATCCACGCCGTCGGCCCGGTGTGGCACGGCGGCCGCGACAACGAAGAAGAGCTGCTCGCGAGTTGCTACCGCACGGCGCTCGAGCTCGCCGCCAGCCACCGGCTCACGTCGATCGCCTTTCCGGCGATCTCGACCGGCGTCTATGGCTTTCCCGCCGATCTCGCCGCCCGTATCGCGGTCGGCACCGTGGCCTCCGAAGTCGCCGCGCGCGACTGCAAACTGACGCGCGTGACCTTCTGCTGTTTCTCGGAGGCGAGCGCCGAGCACCACAAGGCGGCGTTCGCGGACTTGGGGTTGGTGTAGCGAGGCTCCGTGTCCCGGATGCGGCGCAGCACGAGCGCTAGCGAAGTGATGCGACGCTGATCCGGGACCCAGCTTTTTAAACCGAGGTCCCGGGTCTGCAGCGCATCACGAAGACGTGCTGCACTGCGCCCGGGACACGAGTCAGGAAATCTTCGGCTCCGCATCGAGCCGCACCACCCAGTTCTCCAGCCCGGGCTTGGCCGCCGGATAGATCTCGGTCACCAACGGATCGTGCCCCGGCACGACGTGATGGCGCGACGAGCCGAGCTTCAAGATCGTCTTGTAGCCTTCGAGCGTGTCGCCGACGCTGTAGGTGATCGGGAACACGCGGCCCTCGTCGATGTGCGAATAAAGGTGCACGCAGTCGGACGCCACCACGACATAGCCGCGCCGCGTCTTGACCCGCACGCATTGCAGGCCCTTGGAGTGACCGCCGATCTTGTGCACCGTGATGCCGGGCGCAAGCTCCTCGTCACCGTCATGGAAGTCGACGCGATAGGCGAACACCTTGCTTACCATCGCGTGCACGTCGTTCTCGCTGAACGGGATGCGCAGCGTCTTGTGGCACATGCAGCGGCCGGTGGCGTAAGCCATCTCGGTGTCCTGCAGGTGATAGCGCGCGTTCGGGAACAGGTCGTAATTACCGGCGTGGTCCCAGTGCATATGCGTGGCGATGACGTGATCGACCTTGCCGAGATCGACGCCGAGCGCCCTGAGCCCCTCGCCGACCGGCTTGATGATCTTGCGGCCGCGCTCTTTGGCGGCGGCTTCGTCGAAGCCGGTGTCGCAGACGAAGGTGCCGTGCGGCCCCTTGATCACCCAGACGTAGTACGAGATCGACGTCATCTCGTCGTGGGGGTCGCCGAAGATGTAGTTATCGGCGCGCTTGCGTGCGTGCGTGGCGTAGCGGACGGCGTAGACCTCGTGGATGTCGTCGCTCATGTCTTCGTCTCCGTGCCGACGATGACGCCGGCGCGGCGCTCGACCGGCTGCACGATGGTGGTGAAGTCCTTGTCGCCGCCGATTTCGCTGTTGGCGGTCTCCCAGAGCTGGGCGACCGCGCTCATCACGCCGTTCGGCACGCCGAGCGCCTTCGCCTCTTCGAGACAAAGACGTACGTCCTTCAGCATCAGCGCGGTGGCGAAACCGGCATCGAAGGTGCGCGGCAGGATCGCCTTCGGAAACTTGTCGGTCGAGGCGGTGTTGCGGCCGGAGCCGGCATTGATGACGTCGATCATCACCGCGGGATCGAGGCCGGCCTTGACGCCCATCACCACGGCTTCCGCGGTGGCGGCCAGCGCGGTGGCGGACAGCACGTTGTTGGCGAGCTTCATGGTCTGCGCCATGCCGGGCTTGGCGCCGACCACGAACACCTTGCCGAATACGGCGAGTGCGTCCTTCACCGCGTCGATGTGATCCTGCGGACCGGACACCATGACCGCGAGCGTGCCTTTGACCGCGCCGGCGACGCCGCCGCTGACCGGCGAGTCAAGTTGTACGATATTACTTCTGGCAAGTGCCGCGGCATTGGCGACCGCCACCTGCGAGCCGGTGGTGGACAGATCGACAAAGCGCCGCACGCGCTTGCCTTTGGCGATTTCCGCCACGACCGAACTGACGATGGCGGGCGTCGGCAGGCTCGCCATCACCGTCTCGACCGTGTCGGCGACTTCGGCCGGCGAGGTGGCGACGCTGGCGCCGAGCGCGGCGAGCGCCTCGGCTGCTTCCCGTCGCGTATCGAACACGGTGAGGTGATGGCCGGCCTCGATCAGCCGCCGCGCCATCGGCTGTCCCATGTTTCCCAAACCGATGAAGCCGATTTCCATTGTTTCCGTCCCTCGATGCTTTTTGTGCGGCGACATTGCCCGGCGCGAGCCGCGCCGATTAGCGGTTACTTCTTCGCAAACTCGCGCTTCACCAGTTCGGTATGCTCGCCCAGCGCCGGGATCGGACCGTAGGTTCTCGTCTCGGTCGCGCGCAGCGGCGCGGGCGCCGGCATCGAGACCGGGCCGGTCGGCGCGCCGACGGTGATGCGCCGTAAGTGCGGATGCTTCGCCAGCAGCGCGGTATCGCTGACGCGCGCGAAAGCGATGTCGGCGGCGGCGAGCTTCTGTTCCAACTCGGCGACATCCATGGCGCCGAACGCGGCCTGCACCCGGCCGTCGGTGTCGGCGCGGCGCTTCATGCGCTCGACATTGGTGGCGAAATCGGAATCGGCGACGAGCGCCTTGTCGTCCATCACCTTTTCAGCGAGCACGCGCCATTCGCGATCATTCTGGATCGAGATCAGGATATCGGCGCCGTCGCGGCTCTTGAACACGCCGTAAGGCGAGATCGACGGATGCGCGAGACCGATGCGTTGCGGCGTCTTGCCGCCCTCGTGCTGCAACAGCGGCACCGTCATCCAGTCGGCCATGGAATCGAACATCGACACGCTGATGGCCGCGCCTTGCCCAGTGCGACCGCGCGCGATCAATGCTTCCAGGATCGCCTGATAGGCGTTCATGCCGGTGGCGATATCGACCACCGAAACGCCGACGCGCGAGGCGGTTTCCGGCCCGCCGGTGATCGACGACAGCCCGCTGTCGGCCTGGATGAGCAGGTCGTAGGCCTTGCGTTGCGCATAAGGCCCGCTCTCGCCGTAGCCGGAGATCGAGCAGCAGATCAGTCGCGGATAATCCTGGCGCAGGCGCGACACGGCGAAGCCGAGCTTGGCCAGCGCGCCGGGCTTCAGGTTCTGCACGAACACGTCGGCCTTGGCGAGCATGGCCTCCAAAAGCGCCTTGTCCTCGGGCTTGCCGAGGTCGAGCACCACCGACTCTTTGCCGCGGTTGAGCCAGACGAAATAGGCGCTCTCGCCGTGGACCAGATGGTCGTAGCCGCGTGCGAAATCGCCTTCCGGCCGCTCGACTTTGATCACGCGCGCGCCGGCGTCCGCCAACTGGCAGGTGCAGCGCGGCGCGGCGACCGCTTGCTCGACGGAGACGACGAAGAGACCTTCAAGCGGCAGCGTCATCAATACGACCTCGGCAGGCCGAGCACGTGCTCGGCCAGATACGACAGGATCATGTTGGTCGAGATCGGCGCCACCTGGTAGAGCCGCGCCTCGCGGAACTTGCGCTCGACGTCGTATTCCTCGGCGAAGCCGAAGCCGCCGTGGGTCTGCAGGCACATGTCGGCGGCGAACCAGGAGGCGTCGCCGGCGAGCAGCTTCGCCATGTTGGCCTCGGCGCCGATGTCGGAGCCGGCTTCGTACTTCGCTGCTGCCTCGCGCACCATCAACTCGGCGGCGCGCATCTGCGCGTAGGCGCGCGCGATCGGGAACTGCACGCCCTGGTTCTGACCGATCGGCCGCTCGAACAGCACGCGCTCCTTGGCGTAGCGCGTCGCCTTGTCGATGAACCACTTGGCGTCGCCGACGCATTCGGCGGCGATCAAAATGCGCTCGGCGTTCATGCCGGACAGGATGTAGCGGAAGCCCTTGCCCTCCTCGCCGATGAGGTTCTCCGCCGGCACGCGCAGGTCGTCGAAGAAGATCTGCGTGGTGGCGTGGTTCATCATGGTGCGGATCGGCGTGATGGTCATGTTGGCGCTCTGCGCCAGATGCATGTCCACCAGGAACACCGAAAGCCCGTCGGTGCGCTTTTGCACCTGGTCGCGCGGCGTGGTGCGCGCCAGCAGCAGCATCAGGTCGGAATGCTCGGCGCGCGAGGTCCAGATCTTCTGGCCGTTGATGACGTAATGGTCGCCCTCGCGCCGCGCCGTCGTGCGCAGCGCCAGCGTGTCGGTGCCCGACGTCGGCTCGGTGACGCCGAAAGCCTGCAGGCGCAATTCGCCGGCCGCGATCTTCGGCAGATAGCGCTCCTTCTGCGCTTTGCTGCCGTGCCGCAGGATGGTGCCCATCGTGTACATCTGGGCATGACAGGCGGCGCCGTTGCCGCCCGAGGCGTGGACCTCTTCCAGAACGGCCGCGGCCGCGCTGATGGTGAGCCCGCTGCCGCCGTATTCCTCCGGAATGAGCGCCGCGAGATAGCCGGCCTCGGTCAGCGCCGCGACGAAGGCGGCCGGGTAGGCGCGGTCGCGGTCGAGCGTGCGCCAGTATTCGCCCGGGAACTTGGCGCAGAGCGCGCGCACGCTCTCGCGGATATCGGCATAGGGGTCGTGTTCGGTCTGGTGCTGGGCCATAGCCGACTAACTGGCACACTCCCTGCGCCTACTGCAACTCACGGGGCGGCATACCGGGCTTACGTCAAACAGGGTCCCAGTTGAAATAATCCTCGGAGCGCTCCAGCGGCGTGAACGAACCGGCCAGCGCGTTCTTGAGCTGGGCGCCGATGGTTTCCGGCGTCCAGCCTTCGGAGCGGTGCAGCGTGCGGATTGGGCGCGGCTGGTTGAACAGGTAAATCTCGTTGTTGCGCACCCCGAAGATCTGCCCGGTGATACCCGATGCCGCATCGGAGCCGAGATAGACCGCGAGCGGCGCGATCTTTTCCGGGGTCGCCTTCTGGAAGGCTTCGATGTGGCGCTTCTCTTCTTCGGTCTGCGCCGGGATCGATTCGATCATGCGCGTGAAGGCGAAGGGCGAGATGCAATTCGAGCGCACGTTGAAGCGCGCCATGTCGATGGCGATGCCGCGCGATAGCCCCATGACGCCGAGCTTGGCGGCCATGTAGTTGGCCTGCCCCAGGCTGCCGACCAGACCGGAGGTCGAGGTCATGTGCACGAAGGCGCCGGCGCCCCGTTCGCGAAAATGCGGCGCCACCGCACGGCTCATGTTGAACGAGCCGTTGAGGTGGACGGCGATCACGTCCGACCAATCCGACCAGCTCATCTTGTGGAACATAACGTCGCGCAGGATGCCGGCGTTATTGACCAGGATATCGATCCGCCCGAAGGCGTCGACGGCCTGCCGCACGATTTGTTCGGCGTTCTTCGGCTCGGTGATGGACAGCGTCGCCGCGATCGCTTCGCCGCCGGCCTTCGTAATGGCGTCGACCGTCTCCTGCGCCGGACCGGCGTCGCTGCCCGCGCCGGCAAGGCTGGCGCCAACATCGCACACGACGACGCGCGCGCCTTCGGCCGCCATCAGCAGCGCAATGCCGCGGCCGATGCCGCGCCCCGCGCCCGTGACGATGGCGGTTTTGCCTTTGACGATGGATGGCATTGATGGGTCCCGAATACACATTACTGTCATGCCCGCGCAAGCGGGCATCTACGCCTTGCTTGCTGGCTACTTGTAAAGACGTGGATGGCACGCGCAACTCGGACTCTCTTATCCCTCCCCCGCTTGCGGGGGAGGGTGGTCGCCGAAGGCGACCGGATGGGGGCCGTTTCGGTTGCTCACCCCACCCGGCCGCTCGCTGCGCTCGCGTCCACCCTCCCCTTTCAGGGAAGGGATTAAGAGCAACTAGCCCCACACCTCGTCCGCGACCTCGACGATCATACGCAGCTTCGCCCACTGCTCGTCCTCGGCCAGCGTGTTGCCT
>CAYJPU010000063.1:1220-14828 GCA_964372105.1 uncultured Undibacter sp. | reverse complement strand
CGCTTACCGAACACGACTTTCCACTCCGAACTCGATCAACTCGACCGCTTCATCAACTTCGACAGAAGCGGCGTCAGCAGGCTGCCGCGCGAGCGCTTGGCTTCGGCGCGGCCGGTCAGCACTTGCGCGAGCTGGCGGAACATGTCCGCGGTCTTATGGTTCGACGACACCTCTGCGATCATCTGGCCGTTGTTGGCGGCGGTGCCGAACAGCGCCGGCTCGAACGGGATCACCGCCAGCGGCTGGTCCTCCAGCGCCTTGGCGAAGTCGGCCGGCGTGATCTCGGGCCGTTTCGGCACGCCGACCTGGTTGAGGCAGTAGAACGGGCGATGGTCGTTCGGCCGCGCCGCGCGCAGCAGGTCGACCATGTTCTTGGCGTTGCGCAAATTGGCGAGGTCGGGACCGGCCACCACGAGGATGTCGTCGGCGCTGACCAGGAGACGCCTGGTCCAGCCCGACCACTGGTGCGGCACGTCGAGCACCACGCAGGGGATCGACGTGCGCAGCGAATCGAGGATCGAGTCGAAGGCTTCCGCACCGAAGTCGTAGACGCGGTCGAGCGTCGCCGGCGCCGCCAGCAGGCTCAGGTGATCGGCGCACTTCGACAGCAGGCGGTCGATGAAGGCGGTGTCGATGCGGTCGGGCGAGAACACCGCGTCGGCGATGCCCTGCGGCGGGTCCTGGTTGTAGTCTAGACCGGCGGTGCCGAAGGCGAGGTCGAGATCGGTGACGACGGCGTCGAGCGCGAGATCGTGGCCGATCGCCCAGGCGATGTTGTGCGCGACGGTCGAAGCGCCGACGCCGCCCTTGGCGCCGACGACGGCAATGATGCGGCCGACCGGCTTGGCATCGGGCGCGGAGAACAGCCCGCACACCGAGCGCACGACGTCGAGGGTGCCGACCGGTGCGATCAGGTAGTCGCTGACGCCGCGGCGTGTGAGCTCGCGATAGAGCGTGACGTCGTTGATGACGCCGACCACCAGCACGCGCGTGCCGGCGTCGCAGACTTCCGCCAGTTGGTCGAGCCCGGCGAGGATCTCGTCGGCGCGGCTGTCCGCTTCGATGAGGATGACGTTCGGCGTCGGCGAGGTGCGGTAGGCTTCGACGGCGGCCTTGATGCCGCCCATCTGGATCTTGACGTGCGCCTTGGCGAGCCGGCGATCCTCGCCGGCGGCCTGCACGGCGGCGGCGGTCTCGACCGTCTCGCAGAACGCCTGCATCGAGACGCGCGGGGCCGGCGCGATATGCTCGTCCGCACCGGAGATCTCCGGCGCGAGCGGGGCTTCCTTTTCAGGAACGGCGATTTGAAACGCGTGCTTGATCATTTTCCGAGATCACTGATCTTGCCAGTCTCATAACCGGTATAGGTGCCGGAAGGGTTCTCACCCTTGCGGTACTTATCGATCATGACGGAGCGGCGGCCGGAATAAGCCGGCGTCTCGCCGCGCGGCTGCACCAGGTCGGCCGGGTTGGCGACCATGGAGGCGAGGTTACGCTGCGTGGCGCAGCCGAGATTCCAATACGGCCGGTTTTCGTGATCCTTGCTGTCGATCGAGGGGCCGAGGTCGGCGGGCCAGCGGCCGCACGGGCCGGCTTCGGCCGACAGCTTGGAGTAGTTCATCTTGATGCTCGCCAGCGCGGCCGGCGGCGTGGCGTACTTGCGCAGATAGACGGCGTTGCGCGGCACGCCGGAGGCGGCGAGGATCGAATGCACCTCGCGCATCGAATCCGACGCCGCATGGTCGATGCCGCCGCCACGCGGCACGTCGATGATGATGCCGCTCATCGCCTCGTGCCGCCATTGCTGCGCGAACGACAGAACGTCGGCGCGCTGGCTCGGCGCCAGCCCGCCGCGATTGCGGCCGAGGAAAATCTCGACGGTGCGCTGACGCTCCTTGAGCGTGATCGGATGGCGCTCGCGATAGTCGTTCGGATAGGCCTGCTGCGCCACCTGCGGCGACTTGTAGCAACCGGCCAGCATGACGGCGAGCCCGGCGGCTGCGACGAGGCGCAGCGCCGTCCGGGAGCGGCGTCCGACGATCGCCGTGTGAATTCCAGTCATCGGTCGTGAACCCCGCTTAATCGAGGATGAAGCCATATTTGCCGTGATAGTTGCCGGCAGCACGCGGTTCGGTTTTGCCGGGAACGCTGCCGTAGATTCGATTGAGCCGGCCGAGCAGAACGGTCTGCGGATCGTTCGCATCGGCGAAGCCGTCATCCGGCCGCGACAGCTGCTTCTGAGCGACCGCGCGGACGATATAGGGCGTCACCAGCACCATCAGCTCGGTCTGGTGATTGATGTAGTCGCGGCTCTTGAACAGCGCGCCCAGCACCGGCAGCGTCATCAGGCCCGGAATGCCGTTGATCTGCTGCTTGGTCTGTTCCTGGATCATGCCGGCCATCGCCAGCGAGCCGCCGGACGGAATTTCCACGGTGGTGTCGGCGCGGCGGGTGCGGATCGACGGGACGGTGAGCGAATCGGTCGAGCCCGACACCTGCAGCGTGATCGCATTTTCCGACGACAGGTCGGACGCCTCGGTCATCACCTTCAGGCTGATGCGGCCTTCCGACAGCACCACCGGCGTGAACACCAGGCTGACGCCGAACTTCTTGAAGTCGATCTGCGATTGGCAGACCGGCGGCGATTTGGTGGTGTCGCACGACAGGCCGGCGGGAATGGGGAATTCGCCGCCCGCCATGAAGGTGGCGGTCTCGCCCGAGATCGCGGTCAGGTTCGGCTCGGCGAGCGTGCGGATGACGCCGGCGCGCTCCATCGCGCGCAACGTGGCGTTCACGCTCTTGAACGTGCCGGTGAGCGCGCTGTTGGAGAGCGCCTGGCCCGTGGCCGAGAACGGATTGGTGGTGTTGAAGTTCACCACCGCCGTGCCGTAGTTGAGCGTGCCGGACAGGTCGATGCCGAGCTGCTTGATGACGTCGCGCTGCACCTCGGCGACGGTCACCTTGAGCATGACCTGGTCGCGGCCGCGCACCGAAATGCCGTTCACCACCTTGGCGCCGTCGCCGACGAGCCGCGAGGCGATGTCGTAGGCCTGTTGCGATTCGGCCGGGCTCGAGGCGCTGCCGGACAGCATCACCGCGTCCTTGCCGACGCCTTCGATGCGGATGTCGGAGTCGGGCATGGTCTGCTTCAGTGCGGCGCGGATGCCGTTGAGGTCGCGCGTCACCGCGATGTCGAAGCCGGCGATCTGCTTGCCCTCGCCGTCGAAGAAGAAAATGTTGGTCTGGCCGACTTCGACGCCGATCATGTAGACGCGGCGCGACGAGCGCACCACGGCGTTGGCGATCTTGGGGTTGGCCACCAGCACGTCCTTGATGTCGCGCGGCAGATCGATCGCCACCGACTTGCCGATGCCGAGCGGCACGAAGCGCGAGGTGCCTTCGCTCGCCGCCACCTGGATGACCTGCATGGCGGGTGTGTCGGCGGCGTGCGCCGGGACGAGGCCCGAAAGGATCAATGTCGCCAAAGCGGCGGTGCGGATCGATGCCCTGATCGCCATGTCCCTAAAGATCCCCTCGAACACTCATCGTGGCGCGGTGACGCCGAAACGAACGATGTTGACCTTGTTGCGGCCGTTGGATTTGTCGTCGGGCTCGTTCTTGTCGCCGCCGGCATCGGTGATGCTGCGCAAGGCAAGCGAGAGCGAACCCAACTGCTGCGCCAGCGCCAATGTCTCGGCCTGTCCGGAAGACAGCTCGAGCGTGGCGGTCTTGCCGACCACGACCTTCTGACCGTTCTTTTCCTCGACGTTCTGGTCGATCGCCAGCACGCGGATATTGCTCAGCACCGTCTCGCTGGTCTGATCGCCGGTAGCCTTGTCGCCGGCGCGGCGGGTCATGATCACGTCGACGCGGTCGTTCGGCAGGATGAAGCCGCCGGCGCCGGTTTCGGGCGAGATCTGCGTCGATACCGCGCGCATGCCGGACGGCAGGATCGCGGCCATGAAGCCCGAGCCCTTGGCGTTGACCAGCTTGGCTTCGCGGATCGGCTCGCCGGAAACGAAAGGATAGCGCGCGATCTGGCCGGACAGCGTCTCGAGCGCGTTCGGACGGTCGGGTTTGCGGATAAAATTGCCGCTGGCGGTGGCGACCGGCCAAGCCTGCCATTGGATATCGCCGGGCGACACGGTCTGGCCCACGGCGATGTCATTTTTGGCGACGAGAATATCGACCGAGGCGACCTGCGCGACAGGCTCCGGCTTGACCTCCGGCGGCTTCTCCGACCGGCCTGCCAGCAGCGCGGCGACACCACCGGCTCCGACGGCAACAGCCAAAACGACGATACGCGCGGCTTTCATACGCTCAACTCTCACCGTGACTGAGCGGCCGACACGGCCGCGTAATCCACATGGCGGCCGACGGGGCCGCTCGCATCGGATTTGAGCAGCTAATGGTCAAGGTATGGTTAAGGAGGGGTATCTAAATCGAGTTAATACATTCTTGCGCGCGTCCGCGCGCTCAGAGGCCGCCGGGCATCCAGCCGGTCTTCGGATAGATCGCGAGCGCAGCCGCCGCGAGCGCAATGCCGTAAGGAATCCCGCCTTCGGTCTCGTGCAGGCGCTGGATCCAGACCTGGCGCGCCAGCACGCCGGGCAACGGCAATTTCCGGAACTGGATGATGAGCAGCGTCAGCGCGCCGCCGAACAGCGAGGCGTAGATCAGGTAATCGAGCAGGTGGGCGAATCCGAACCAGAGCGCGGTCGCGGCCGCCAGCTTGGCGTCGCCGCCGCCGATCCAGCCCTGCGTAAAGAAGCCGAACGAGACCACCAGCACCAGCGCGCCGGCCGCCAGATGCATGCCGATGACGGGCAGGGGCATGCCGGTGGTGAGGGTGAGCACGAAGAAGGCGCCGGCGAGCGCCAGCGACAGGCGGTTGGAGATCGTCATGGTCAAGAGGTCGCTCGAGGCCGCAAAGGCCATCAGGGCGGGGAACACCAGCAGCCTGATTGCGTCCGTGACCATGAGCGAAGCGACCATTATCGGAGCGTCCTGTGCGCTGACGGCGTGGCGCGGAATCGAGGCCGTGTCGGTCCCGTTCGTTTAACGCGCGACAGCTTTACCTTTCGTAAACCGCGATGTCGCAACCGCAGCGGAAAGCAAAAGGGCCCCGGCGCGTGCCAGGGCCCTTTTATGCGGTCGGGCCCGGCCCTAGTTACTTGAGCTGGGTCGAGATGCTGGTGAACTTGGTGTTCAACGTCGAGCCGAGGCCGTTGACGACGGCGATGATCGCGACCGAGATGCCGGCGGCGATGAGGCCGTATTCGATGGCGGTGGCGCCGGACTGGTCTTTCAGGAAACGCGCGAACTGGGTTTTCATCGGTAGCTCCTTGACGTCACACACGCTGATTTGCCGGGCCTGACTTGGGTCCCGTTCGTGCATGACGCTAGCCGCCACGTGTTGCATGCCGGTTAATATGATTGAAGAATCATGGGGTGACCGAGTGGCAATTTTACTTATATTTTGCAGGGTAAATAGCGCCTATGCCGATCCGTTAAAATTTTAGTGAGCGGCGGTTTGAAGCGCGCCAGGCGCAGGCGTTTCACCTCATTTTAACCGTGCGGTCCCATACCAAACAAGCTGGTCCTCGCGTCAGAAAGATCGCACTTATGCTCGCCGAACTGCTGGGCGTCCTCAAAGTCGCCGGCGAGACCATGCTCAAGCTGGTCCCGATCTCCATCGCCCTTGGTCTCGTGTTCGCGGTGCTGACCCATTGGTCGGCCTGCAATCCCGGTACGCCGTGGTGGCGCAAGCGCGATATCGTCACCGACGTCTGCTACTGGTTCCTGATCCCGCTCGGCGCGCGCTTCGTGCGCATCGGCCTGATGATCGTCGGCGCCGCGCTGTTGTTCGACATCCACGGCGCCGAGGCGCTGATCAAGTTCTACGACGACGGCTTCGGTCCGCTCGCCGCCATGCCGCTGTGGGCGCAGGCGCTCACCTTCCTGGCCGCGTCCGACTTCATGATGTACTGGAACCACCGCGTCTTCCACGGCGCCACGATGTGGAAGTACCACGCCGTGCACCATTCCTCGCAAGAGCTGGACTGGATCTCGGCGGCGCGCTTCCACCCGATCAACCTGTTCCTCGGCAGCGTGATGATCGACGTCGTCCTGCTGCTGGCCGGCATTTCGCCGAACGTGATGCTGCTGGTCGGCCCGTTCGTCACCGCGCATTCGGCCTTCGTGCACGCCAACCTGAACTGGACGCTCGGGCCGTTCAAATACGTGCTGGCCGGCCCGGTGTTCCACCGCTGGCACCACACCAGCCCCGGCCGCGGCGGCGACAAGAACTTCGCCGGCACGTTCCCGGTCCTCGATCTCATGTTCGGCACGTTCTATATGCCGAAGAACGAACTGCCCGACGCCTACGGCGTCGACGACAAGAACTTCCCGGAGGGCTTCGGCGCCCAGATGGTCTATCCGTTCCGGACGCCGGCCAAGGCCTGAACGGAGAGCGGGGCGCCCCGCACGGCGCCTTTGCACTTCGTTCACCTATTTGCAGTCAACTTGATGGATGCCGGTCCGGCCGTGCTGCGGACCGTCCGTGTTGCGTTTTGTATGTGTGTGCGTGGAGAGTGCGATGTCGGCCATGGTTTGGCGCCGCGGTGTCTTGGCTTTTGCGCTGATGACGGCGGCCGCCGTGACGGCCCCCGCGCGCGCTGAAACGGTCACCGTCCATGTCGACCAGGCCCGGGTGATGCGGCTGCCCGAGCGCGTCGCCACCATCGTCATCGGAAATCCGTTGATCGCCGACGCCACGCTGCAGGCGGGCGGCGTCGTCGTGCTCACCGGCAAGGGCTTCGGCGCAACCAACATGCTGGCGCTCGACCGCGCCGGCAAGGTGGTCATGGATCACACCGTGCAGGTGCAGGGCCCGGCCACCAGCGATCTGGTCGTGGTCTACCGCGGCGTCGAGCGCGAGTCCTACAGCTGCTCGCCGGAATGCGAGCCCCGCATCACGCTCGGCGACGCGCCGACCTACTTCAATGCGACGCTGTCGCAGGCCGGCGTCCGCAACGGCGGGGCCGCCGGCAGCAAATGACGGCGGCGGCTCGCCTGCCGCCCGTCAGCGTTAGCGCCGGTTTAAGGCGGACGCTGCAACCTTCGTCACCGCGGCAACGGTTTGCCAACTTGAATTTGGTACGAATTGACGAGTTCGGGAACCAGTCGTCCACCGAGATTCCGCCCTATGCCTGACGCCGTGCGAAGCACACTCGCCGCTCGCCTGATGCGGCTGCTGCCGGCCAAGGTGGCGCGCCGGTTCATCCGCGAGCAGAACGGCGCGGCCGCCGTCGAATTCGCGTTGATCGCGGTGCCGTTCCTCGCGCTGCTGTTCGCCATTCTCGAGACGGCGCTGGTGTTCTTCGCCGGCCAGACGTTGGAAGCGGCGGTGAGCGACGCCTCGCGGCTCATCATGACCGGCCAGGCGCAGACCGCCGGCTACAGCCAGGCCGACTTCAAGACACAAGTATGCAATCGCATCGCCGGCCTGTTCGACTGTTCGGGCGGCGTCTACGTCGACGTCAAGCAGTACTCCAGCTTCACGTCGGTCAACACCGCCTCGCCGGTCACCAACGGCACCTTCGACACCACGAAGATGGCTTACGTGCCGGGCGGCCCCGGCTGCATCGAGGTCGTGACGCTGTATTACCAGTGGCCGATCTACGTCTCGCTGCTCGGCAACAACCTGTCGAACCTCAACGGCAGCAAGCGCCTGCTGGTGGCGACGGCGGTGTTCCGCAACGAGCCTTATTCGACGAGCGGCACATGCTGATGAGCACTCGCACTTTCGTTCGCTTCGGCCGCGACAAGCGGGGCGTCTCGGCGGTCGAGTTCGCGCTGCTCGCGCCGCTGATGATCGGGCTCTATCTCGGCTGCGTGGAAATCTCCGAGGGCGTCGGCGCCGACCGCAAGGTCAGCCTCACCGCGGCGGCCTTGGCGAACCTGACGGCGCAGGTCTCGACCATCTCGGCCTCGGACATGACCAATATTCTCGACGCCTCGTCGGCGATCATTTCGCCTTATGCGGCGGGCAATCTGAAGATCACCATCTCCTGCATCGCCATTGATGCGAGCAAGGTCGCCCGGGTGAAGTGGAGCGTGACGCGCGGCGGTACGGCGCTGAGCGGCTCCCCGACGCTGCCGTCCGCGCTGACGGTCGCCAGCACGCAGCTCATCTTCGCGCAGGTCTCGTACGCCTATACGCCGACGGTCGGCTACACCATCACCGGCACGCTCAATTTGTCCGACCAGATGTACATGAGTCCGCGCGTCTCGGCGCCGGCCTACGCCGGCACCGCCTGCACCTGAGCGGCCCTGCTTACGCGTTGACGCCGAGCGGCAGCGCGGTGGTGGACTTGATCCGCTCCATCGCGAAGCGTGAGGTCACGTTCTTCAACGGCACGGTTGCGATCAGCTTCTTGTAGAACGTGTCGTAGCCCTGCATGTCGGCGACCACGACGCGCAGCATGTAGTCGACGTCGCCGGCCATCCGGTAGAACTCCATCACCTCCGGCATGGCGCTCGCGACTTCGGCGAAGCGCTTCAGCCACTCCTGCGAATGGTCGCCGGTCTCGATCGAGACGAAGACGGTGATTCCAAGTCCCACCTTGTCCGGATCGATAATCGCCACCCGGCGGGTGATCACGCCATCGGCCTCCAGCCGCTGCAGCCGCTTCCAGCACGGCGTCGACGACAGGCCGACGCGCTGGCCGATTTCCGCGACGGACAGCGCGGCATCCTGCTGAACGACGGAGAGGATCTTGCGGTCGATGGCATCCATTCTCTGAATCCTTTAGCAAATAGAATATAAAGTCTATGATCGCCGCTGTTTTTGGAAGTATTTTCTTATTTAGCGTCACCATCTGTCTTTATAGAGAAGAATATTCTATTTCAAGATCAAAGTTTCATCGCTCACCGGCCTAGCCGAACTGGATCAGTCGCCATGAGAAAATATTTCGCCGCCCGCCTCGCCGCGTTCGCCACCGTCGCCGCCACGCTGGCTCTGCTGGTCGCGGCCGCCGCGCCCGCACGGGCCGCCGACGTCACGCCGCTGGTCACGCCTGCCTGGCTCAGCCAACACGTCAAGGACGCCAACTTGGTTGTGCTCGACATCCGCTCCGCGCTCGATGGCGGCGGTGAGAAGGCCTATGTCGAGGCCCACATCCCCGGCAGCGTGCATAGCGACTACGACAAGGCCGGCTGGCGCGTGACCCGCAACAACGTGCCCTTCATGCTGCCGAGCCAGGCCCAGCTCGAGAAACTGATCGGCGACACCGGCATCGACGAAGACACGCGCGTCGTGGTCGTGCCCGCCGGCGTGAGCTTCACCGACTTCGGTGCCGCCGCGCGCGTCTACTGGACGCTGAAGATCTCCGGCGTGAAGAAGGTCTCCATCCTCGACGGCGGCATCGCCGCCTGGAAACAGGCCGGCCTGCCGACGGAGAGCGGCACGAAGAGGCCGTCGCCGGCGATCTTCACCTCCACGCTCGACAAGAATCTGCTGGCGGAAGTCAGCGACGTCGAACTGGCCGAGAGCACCGGCAAGGCCACGCTGCTCGACGCCCGTCCGGCTTCGTTCTTCGCCGGCAAAGAGAAGGCGCCGACCGCCGCCGCCTATGGCCACATTCCCGGTGCGCTCAATCTCGACAGCGCCGCGTTCTACGATGCGAAGACAAACAAGCTGAAGTCGAAGGAAGAGCTGGCCTCGATCGCGACGGCGATCCCGGCGAACCGGCCGGTGGTGAGCTACTGCAACACCGGCCACTGGGCCGCGACCGACTGGTTCGTGCTGCACGAAGTGCTTGGCCGTTCGAACGTCCGGCTCTATGACGGCTCGATGGTGGAGTGGAGCGCCGACGCGCGCCGTCCGGTTCAGTCCACCCGCACCAAGTGGGACGACCTGAAGAAGGCCCTCGGTCTCGGCTCCTGAGCCGCAAGAACAGCGTCCACTAAGAAGAAGGTTCTCAATGAGCACGGCAACACTCACGGCGCCCGCGGCCCGCACGGGCGCCGGCATCGATGTCCTGTTCCTCGCCCTCGCTGTTTTTGCCACCGCGGTGATAACCGCGCTGGTGCTGCTGGATGGGCAGTTGGCCTCGGCCGCGCTCATCCTCGGCGGCTTCGGGCTCGGCGTCGCTTTCTGGAAGGCGGAGTTCAGCTTCACCGCGTCTTGGCGGCGTTTCCTCAACCGCGGCGAAGCCGGCGGCATGATCGGCGGTTTGATCGTCATCGCCATCGCCGCGCTCGCGGTGGTGCCGGTGGCGGCGCTGTTGCCGAACTACGGCGGCGCGATCGCGCCGCTGGGCGCTTCGCTCGTCATCGGCGCGTTCGTGTTCGGCATCGGCATGCAGCTTGCCAACGGCTGCGGCTCCGGCACGCTCTACACCGCCGGCGGCGGCTCCGGCCGCATGCTGATCGCGCTCGCGTTTTTCATGGCCGGCAGCGTGTGGGGCAGTCTGTCATTGCCGTCGTTCCTGGCGCTCGGCGGCATCGATCCGGTCGTCGCGTCCAATTACCTGGGGCCGTGGGGCGGGCTCGCGGCCACGCTCGCCAGCATCGCTGTCGGTGCGGCGATCATCATCGCCATCGCGCGCAAGCGCGGCGCCAACTGGCGGCCGTCGCGTCATTACATCATCGGCGGCGTCGCCATCGGCCTGCTGTGCGTGTTCGTGTTCGCGGTCGGCGGCCACCCGTGGAGCGTGACCTTCGGCTACACCATCTGGGGCGCCAAGATCGCCGGCGCGCTCGGCTTCGACGTGTCGGCCGCGCCGTTCTGGCAATGGCCGGGACCGAAGCAGGCGCTGGCGAACTCCGTTCTGTCCGACACATCGAGCCTGACCGATTTCGGCATGTTGTTCGGCGCCATGGCGGCGGCCGCCGCCACCAAGCCGTTCGCGCGCGCGGACTGGCCGCCGCTGAAGTCGCTGCTGGCGGCCGCCGTCGGCGGCCTGCTGATGGGCTGGGGCGCGCGCCTCGGCTTCGGCTGCAACATCGGCGCCTTCGTCGGCGGCATCGCCTCCGGCTCGGTGCACGGCTGGATCTGGTTCCTGGCCTGCCTGCCGGGCTGCGTGCTCGGCATCCGCCTGCGGCCGCTGTTCGGCTTGTCGAAGGATTGAGCCGATGCGCACCGTCTACATGATCGTCGTCGTGCTCGGCCTCGCGGCCATCGTCGGCCAGCATCTCACCAGCCCGTCGAGCGGCCGCCCGGTGTCGCCGGAGGATTTCGCCGGCGCCTGTGCGCCGTGCGGCGCGCCCTGTCCGTCGAAGAAGTAATCTTTCTTCTACTTCCCCCTGAAAGGGGGAGGTCGCCCGCCGTCGGCGGGCGGGTGGGGGTCATCTTAGGACACGTTGCGAAGCAGACCCCCTCCCTGACCCTCCCCCTTTCAGGGGGAGGGAACGGAGAGGCCGCAATTAAGTCGCGCGCTCCCTCAAAAACGCATCGACTTCCGGACGCGTGGCCGCGCCCATCAGCCCGCCGAAGCGCGTGCATTTGATCGCGGCCGCCGCCGCGCCGAAGCGCATGGCCTCGACCACGTCGCCGGTCTCGACCAGCCGCAGCGTGAAGGCGCCGTGAAACGTGTCGCCGGCGCCAAGCGTATCGACAGCGTCGACCTTGAACGCGTCCATGTGGCGCACCTTGCCGTCGTCGAGCCAGTAGACGCCGTCCGGCCCGTCGGTGACCGCGAGGAAGCCCTTGTAGCTTGCGCCGAGCTTTTTCAGCGCGGCGCCGAGGTCTTGTTCGCCCGTCGTGCCGCGCATCGCCTCGGCCGAGGAGATCACATGCGTCGAGCCGTTGAGCAGCGCATCGTCGCGCGTGGCCGGCCGGTCGAGATCGAGCACGCGCGGGATGCCGCGCTTGGTCGCCGCCTTGACGATCGGCATCATGAAATCAGGATAGCGGTTGTCGAGCAGCACGGCGTCGACGCCGTCCACCGCCTTCTCGGCGTCGGCCGGCACCGCGCTGGTCAGGCCTTCGCCCCGGCGCGTCGCGATCATCTTCTCGCCGCCGGCATCGAGCATGATCAGCGACACCGACGACAGCGCGCCCTTCACGCGCACCGCGTGGCTGCAATCGACGTGCTCGTGCTTGAGTTTCTCGACGATCCAGTTGGCGATCGGGTCGTCAGGGCCGCCGAGGGCGCCGGCGTAGCGCGCGCTGCCGCCGAGCCTGGATATCGCGACCGAAGCATTGCCGGCCTGGCCGCCGATGGTGATGACGAAGGCCGAGGCCGGCACCTTGCTGCCGGCTCCCGGAAACGCCTCCACCTTCATGACGTTGTCCTGCACGGCGCCGCCGGCGCACAGGATCTTCGCAGGGTTGATCTTCGCAGGGTTTTTGGCTGGTTCAGTCAAAGCCGATCTCGTCTTTCACCCAGGCGCGCACGATGTGGTGCGCAATCGCCAATGGCGGCGGCGTGGTCAATCCGTCCGGATGACGGCGCAACAGCATCGCCGTCACCTCGTCCTTGCTAAACCACCGGGCGTCTTCCAGTTCCGCGTGATCGACCACGATGTCGCGGGTGACGGCCTCGGCATGACAGCCGATCATCAGCGAGGACGGGAACGGCCACGGCTGCGAGGCAAAATATTTCACGCGGCCGCAGGCGATGCCAGCCTCCTCCAGCGTCTCGCGGCGCACGGCGTCCTCGATCGCTTCGCCGGGTTCGAGGAAGCCGGCGAGGCACGACCACATGGTCGGCGCGAAACGCGCGCTGCGGCCGAGCAGGCAGCGGTCGCCGTCGATCGCCAGCATGATGACGACCGGATCGGTGCGCGGAAAGTGCTGCGCATGGCACGACGGGCAGTCGCGCCGCCAGCCGGCGTCCACGACTTGCGTCGGCGCGCCGCAATGCGCGCAGAAGCGGTGCCGTGCATGCCAGCCCAGCATGGCCTTGGCTTCGGCGATCGGTGGCAAATCTTCGGGGTCGGTCAGGCCCTGCACCGCGATCGAGCGCAAATCGGTGACCAGCAGGTCGTCGCGCGCCTTCAAGGCTTCGGCCGTCTGTGGCGGCAGGCCGATGCCGAAGCGGGCGGCGCCGTCGATCAGGCCGAGGAAGATGGTTTCCAGCATCGGACCGAGCGCGCGCGCTTCGGCGATGCTGAAAAGCGCCTCGTTGAGCGGCGACGCTTTCTTCAGCACGATCGTCTCGCCGCCCATCACGTAGGCGCGGGCGCGATGGTCGGCGGCGGCGGCGGCGATGGCGGCGGCATCGGGCCGCCGGTCGGCGGCGCGGTCAATACGGCTGTCGGTGTAGCCGAGGCGCGGTTCGGGGCCGAGATTGGAGCGGGCTTCCATCGGCGCGGAAATTCGCACGGCGAATCACTGAACGCAATGCGCGCGGCCGCTCACAGTTTCGTCAGGGGCCGGCGGATTCGAAGGGCAGGGCGGCGCGCAGTGCATCGATCAGGCGTTGGCGCGCGGCGGGGTCATAGGCGGTCGCCGGCGCCGCGCCCCAGACCGGCTTCGGCCAGGCGGCGTCGCTCCGCCGGCGCGCCACCACATGGACGTGCAACTGCGACACCACGTTGCCGATGGCGGCGATGTTCAGTTTGTCACAAAAGGTGACCGCCTTGAGCGTGCGCGCGACG
>CAYJPU010000063.1:0-1120 GCA_964372105.1 uncultured Undibacter sp. | reverse complement strand
TTGCTTTTGGCCCCCGATGGCCCGATATAGGGCCCGGGAGGTTGGCGGTGGACGAGCCACTCGCCAACCGGGTCAGATCCGGAAGGAAGCAGCCCTAACGAGCACGGATCGGGTCGCTCGTCAGCCTCCCACCCATTTTCCACGATTCGTTCGGCGTGAAGCCTCCCGCGGCGCGTCCTGCGGGTGGCTTCCGCGGCTAAGGCTTGCGAGAATAGTCAAATGAGCGAGCCCGCGAACCCGGCCGGTCCTGGTTCCGCCCCGGCCGATATGCCGGCCGGCGGCTACCGCGTGCTCGCGCGCAAATACCGCCCCGCCAGCTTCGACGACCTGATCGGCCAGGAGCCGATGGTGCGCACGATCTCGAACGCCTTCGAGAGCGGCCGCATCCCGCAGGCCTGGATCCTCACCGGCGTGCGCGGCGTCGGCAAGACCACCACCGCGCGCATCCTCGCCCGCGCGCTCAACTACGAACTGCCCGACGGTTCGGTCGCCGGCCCGACCATCAAGATGCCGGTGATGGGCGTGCACTGCCAGGCCATCATCGAAAGCCGCCACATCGACGTGCTGGAGATGGACGCCGCCTCGCACAACAGCGTCGAGGACGTGCGCCAGATCAACGACGCCATCCGCTACGCGCCGGTGTCGGCGCGCTACAAGGTCTACATCCTCGACGAAGTGCACATGTTGTCCGGCGCGGCCTTCAACGCGCTGCTGAAGACGCTGGAAGAGCCGCCGCCGCACGCCAAGTTCATCTTCGCCACCACCGAGATCCGCAAGGTTCCGGTGACGGTGCTGTCGCGCTGCCAGCGTTTCGACCTGCGCCGCGTCGACGCCTCGCTGCTGGTGCAGCATTTGGCGGGCATCGCCGCCAAGGAGAATGTCGAGATCGAGGAGGCGGCGCTGGCGCTGGTCGCGCGCGCGGCCGAAGGCTCGGTGCGCGATTCGCTGTCGCTGCTCGACCAGGCGATTGCGCATTCCGGCGCGAGCGCCGGCGAAAGCAAGAATGCTGCGGGTCCTGTCCGGGCCGAAGACGTGCGGCAGATGCTCGGCCTCGCCGACCGCGTGCGCGTGGTCGACCTGTTCGAGGCGCTGATGAAGGGCGACGTCGCCGCCGCGCTCA
>CAYJPU010000062.1:0-14976 GCA_964372105.1 uncultured Undibacter sp. | reverse complement strand
CGGCGCCCGACCGGCCGTGCGTGTCGGTGTGCGGCGACGGCGCCTTCTTCATGCAGGCCAACGTGCTCGGCACCGCGGTCGAATATAATCTGCCGTGCGTCTGGGTGGTGTGGAACAACTACGCCTACGCCTCGATCCGTGGGCTGCAACGCGGCTATCTGGGCGGCCGCGAGCTGGCGACCGACTTCCACGATCCCAAGACCGGCCAACGCTATAACCCGGACTTCGCCGCCATGGCGCGCTCGGCCGGCGTCGAGGGCGTGCGCGTCGACCGTGCCGCCGATCTGGCCGAGGCGGTGCGCAAGGGCATCGCCGCCAACAAGCCGTATCTGATCGACGTCGACATCGCTGCCGACATCAATCCGGCGGGGGCCGGGGTGTGGGAATTGCCCGGCCTCGGCCATAGCAAGCCGAGCATCGGCCAGCGCTTCGTGCCGGATCAGAACTCCTGATTTGCCTGCCGGCGCGCCATCTTGACGAACAGTGCGGCAGCGGCGCGCCGGGTTTGAAATAGCATCGTCACATCAAGGCGTTTGCGCCCGCCGCAGCCGTGCGGCGCGGGCCCGTGTTCTATCGATTTGTCCGGCTATGAGCTAAGTCAAAGCGCGCCGCGCAGCCTCGTTTTATCGAGAACGTTCGACGGCGCGGCCGCTTGCGGCTGCGTGACGACGTCGCGCGATCCATTGACAACCGGGGCCGGTGCAAAAAATGACGTCCACCCGAAGATGGCTGATCAGGCTCGTGGTCGCGCTCGCCGTGATCGGCGGCGGCTATGTGGCGTGGCAAAAGCTCAAGCCTCAGGGGTTGCCGCCGGGTATCGCCGGCGCCAACGGCCGCATCGAGGCGACCGACATCGACGTCGCCACCAAGACGCCCGGCCGCATCAATGAGATCCTCGTCAACGAAGGCGACTTCGTCACCGCCGGGCAGGTCCTGGTGCGGATGAACACCGACGTCCTGCAGGCGCAACGCCGCGAAGCCGAAGCCCAGTTGAAGCGCGCGGCCATCGGTATCGACACGGCGCGCGCGCAGGTGGTCCAGCGCAAGGCGGAGAAACAGGCGGCGCTGGCCGTGGTCGCACAGCGCCGGGCCGAGCTCGACGCCGCGGAACGGCGCTTCCAGCGCTCGGAGCAACTCGCGAAAACGGGCTCCGGTTCGGTCGAGACACTCGACAACGACCGCGCGCGCTTCGAGGGCGCCAAGGCGGCGGTCAGTGCGGCCGAAGCGCAAGTGGCGGCGGCGGATTCCGCCATCAGCGCGGCGGAATCCCAGGTGGTCAACGCCGAAGCCGCGACCGACGCAGCCAAGGCGACGATCGACCGCATCCAGGCGGACATCGACGACAGCACGTTGACGTCGCCGCGCGACGGCCGCGTGCAGTACCGCGTGGCGCAGCCAGGCGAGGTGCTCGGCGCCGGCGGCAAGGTGCTCAACATCGTCGACCTCAGCGACGTCTACATGACGTTCTTCCTGCCGGCCGCCGCGGCCGGCAACATTGCCATCGGAGCCGAGGCCCGGATCGTCCTGGACGCAGCCCCGCAATACGTCGTCCCGGCGCGCGCCACCTTTGTCGCCGACGTCGCGCAGTTCACGCCGAAAACGGTCGAGACCGCGGATGAGCGGCAGAAGCTGATGTTCCGGATCAAGGCCAAGATCGCGCCGGAGCTGTTGCGGCAGTACGTTCAATACGTGAAGACCGGCGTGCCGGGCATGGCCTATGTGCGCCTGAATGGCGACGCTCAATGGCCGGCCAATCTGCAAGTGAAGCTGCCGCAATGAACGGTGCGTCCGCCGCGGTCCCGGTGGCGCGTCTGCGCGGCATCGGTCTGCGCTACGGCAGGACGCGCGCGCTCGACGGCGTGGCGCTCGATGTGCCGGCCGGCTGCATGGTCGCCCTGATCGGCCCGGACGGGGTCGGCAAGTCGAGCCTGCTGTCGCTGATCGCCGGCGCGCGCGCCTTGCAGGCCGGTGGACTCGACGTGCTTGGCGGCGACATGGCGAGCGCTGCGCACCGCCGCGCGGTCTGCCCGCGTATCGCCTACATGCCGCAGGGCCTCGGCAAGAATCTTTATCCGACGCTCTCGGTGTTCGAGAACATCGACTTCTTCGCCAGCCTGTTCGGGCAGGGGCGCGCCGAACGTAAGGCGCGCATCGCCGCGCTGGTGGAGAGCACGGGGCTGGCGCCGTTCGTCGACCGGCCCGCCGGCAAGTTGTCCGGCGGCATGAAGCAGAAGCTCGGCCTGTGCTGCGCGCTGGTCCACGACCCCGACCTCTTGATCCTCGACGAGCCGACGACCGGCATCGATCCGCTGTCGCGCCGGCAGTTCTGGGGATTGATCGACCGCATCCGCGCCGGCCGGCCGGGCATGAGCGTGGTGGTGGCGACCGCCTACATGGAGGAGGCGGCGCGCTTCGACTGGCTGGTGGCGATGGACGCCGGCCGGGTGCTCGCCAGCGGCACCGTGCCCGAGCTGCTCGCGCGCACGCAGGCGACGACGCTGGAAGCGGCGTTCATCGCCCTGCTGCCGGAAGAGCGCAGGCAGAGCCATCGTGCGATCACGCTGACGCCGCGCCAGGACAGCGACAGCAACATCGCGATCGAGGCCAAGGACCTGACCATGCGCTTCGGCGACTTTGTCGCGGTCGACCATGTCAGCTTCCGCATTCATCAAGGCGAGATCTTCGGCTTCCTCGGCTCCAACGGCTGCGGCAAGACCACCACCATGAAGATGATGACCGGGCTGCTGCCGCCGAGCGAGGGGCAGGCCTGGCTGTTCGGTCAAGCGGTGGACCCGCACGATCTCGAGACCCGCCGCCGCGTCGGCTACATGTCGCAGGGCTTCTCGCTCTACACGGAACTGACGGTGCGGCAGAACCTGGAGCTGCACGCCCGCTTGTTCCAACTGCCGGCCGACACGATCCCCGGCCGCGTCGAACAAGTGGCGGAGCGCTTCGAGCTTCAGGGCATCATGGACACGCTGCCGAACGCACTGCCGCTCGGACAGCGGCAGCGCCTGTCGCTCGCGGTCGCGATGATCCATGCCCCGGCGATGCTGATCCTGGACGAGCCGACCTCGGGGGTGGACCCGATCGCGCGCGACGCCTTCTGGCAGACGTTGATCGATCTGTCGCGCCGCGACCGCGTCACCATTTTCATCTCGACCCATTTCATGAATGAGGCCGAGCGTTGCGACCGCATCTCCTTGATGCACGCCGGCAAGGTGCTGGTCAGCGACACGCCGGCCGCCTTGATCGCCAAGCGTGGCGTGAAGGACGTGGAAGAAGCCTTCATCGCCTATCTCGAAGATGCCGGCGAGGAAGCGCACCCGGAGGGCACCCTGTTGCCGGCGCCGCCCGCGGCGACTGCGGGCAACAGCGCTCGCGCGACGACGCGGTTTTTCGATCCGCGGCGCATGATCAGCTATGCCCGCCGCGAAGCGCTTGAGCTGCTGCGTGACCCGATCCGCGCGACCTTGGCGATGATGGGCAGCTTGCTGCTGATGTACGTCATGGCCTACGGCATCACGATGGACGTGGAGAATCTGACTTTCGCCGTGCTCGACCGCGATCAGACCACCGCCAGCCAGAACTACGTCGTCAACATCGCCGGCTCACGCTATTTCACCGAGCGGGCGCCGATCACCGATTACGACAACCTCGACCGGCGCATGAAGTCCGGCGAACTGACGCTGGCGATCGAGATCCCGCCGAATTTCGGCCGCGACATCGCGCGCGGCCAGGCGGTGCAGATCGGCGCCTGGGTCGACGGCTCCATGCCGATGCGGGGCGACACCGTGGAGGGCTACGTCCAGGCCGTGCACGCGCAGTGGCTCGGCGCGACGGGCAGCGCGACGAGCCCGGTGAACGTCGCGATCCGCTATCGCTACAACCCCGACGTCAAGAGCGTCGTAGCCATGGTGCCGGCCATCATCCCGGTCCTGCTGATGCTCATTCCGTCGATGCTGACGGCGCTCAGCGTGGTGCGCGAGAAGGAGCTCGGCTCGATCATCAATTTGTACGTGACGCCGACGACCCGGCTGGAGTTCTTGCTCGGCAAGCAGCTTCCCTACGTCGTGCTCGCGATGCTGAACTTTCTGTTGTTGACCCTGCTCGCCGCCACGTTGTTCGGGGTGCCGCTGCGCGGCAGCTTCCCGGCGCTTTTCACCGGGGCGTTACTCTATGTCGTGTCGGCCACCGCCATGGGCCTGGTGATGTCGTCCTTCATGCGCAGTCAGGTCGCCGCGATCTTCGGCACCGCCATCGTGACCCTGATCCCAGCGTCGCAATATTCCGGCTTCATCACCCCGGTGTCGGCGCTGGAAGGCTTCGGCGCCTTCATCGGCAGCATTTATCCGACCACGCACTTCCTGACGATCTCGCGCGGCACCTTCGCCAAGGCGTTGAGCTTCGGTGACCTGCAGTCCTCGTTCCTGCCGCTGCTGCTCGCGATCCCGGTTCTGGTCGGTCTGTGCGCCGTCCTCCTGAAGAAGCAGGAGCGCTGATCGATGCGGATCGCCAACATCTTCAATCTCGGTGTCAAGGAGCTGCGGAGCCTGGCACGCGACGCGGTCATGCTGCTGCTGATCGGTTACGCGTTCACCGGCGCGATCTATGAGGCGGCGGTCACCATCCCGGAAACGCTCAACAAGGCCTCGATCGCGATCGTCGACGAGGATCGCTCCGCGCTGTCGAGCCGGATCGTCGGCGCGTTCTATCCGCCCTATTTCAACGTCCCGTCGCTGATCACGGCGGCGGAAATGGATACGGGAATGGACAAGGGCGCGATCACCTTCGCGCTCGACATCCCGCCGAATTTTCAACGCGACGTACTGGCCGGCGACAAACCTGCCATCCAGCTCAACGTCGACGCCACCCGGGTGAGCCAGGCTTTTACCGGCGCCGGTTATATCCAGACCATCGTCGCCACCGAGGTGGCCGCCTTCGTCCAGCGCTATCGCGCCACGCCGGTGTTGCCGGTCGATCTGGCGCTGCGGGTGCGGTTCAACCCGAGCCTGAACAAGTCGTGGTTCGGCGGCATCATCGAACTGATCAACCAGGTGACGCTGCTGTCGATCATCCTGACCGGCGCCGCGTTGATCCGCGAGCGCGAGCACGGCACGATCGAGCATCTGCTGGTCATGCCGGTGACGCCTTTCGAGATCATGGTGAGCAAGATCTGGGCGATGGCTCTGGTCGTCGTCGGCGCCACGGCGGTGTCGCTGTTCGTGGTGGTGCAAGGCCTGCTCGGCGTGCCGATCCAGGGCTCGATCGCGTTGTTCCTGGCGGGCGCGGCGGTCAATCTGTTCGCCACCACCTCGTTGGGCATCTTCCTCGCCACCGTGACGCGCTCGATGCCGCAATTCTCGCTGCTGACCATCCTCGTGATCGTGCCGCTGGAGATGCTGTCAGGCGGCATGACGCCGCGCGAGAGCATGCCGCAGATCGTGCAGGACATCATGCTGGCGGCGCCGACGACGCATTTCGTTTTGTTCGCCCAGGCGGTGCTGTTTCGCGGCGCCGGGCTGGACGTGGTCTGGCCGCAGCTCGCCGCGCTGGGCGCCGTCGGCGCGGTCCTGTTCGCCGTGTCGCTGGCCCGCTTCCGCAAGACCATCAGTGAGGTTGGCTGAGGTGGGCGCGCGCGCCCGAGTTATAGAATTTCTTGTTATAACTCATATACTCCGTTATTATGAGCTATAGAAAGGGTAGTCTATAGCTCATGCTGTGGAACTGGGGACAGCCAAGTTGGCCGAATTTCACATATGATTCAACGGTATTAGAGCCGTTGGAGAGGCGGTTCCTGCTTCGGTCCGGCGAGTTCATCGGCGTCTTCAAGCATATCGGCCCAGAAGACCAGGACAGCCTCAAAATCGAGCTTATCAGCGACGAGGCGGTCAAGACCTCCGAGATCGAAGGTGAAATCCTCAACCGCGACAGCGTCCAGTCCTCGCTGCGCCACCAACTCGGACTCGGGGCCGAACAGCCTCACGTCCCGCCAGCTGAGCGCGGCATTGCCCAGATGATGGTCGACCTGTACCGCAGCTTTGCGGCGTCACTGACCGACAAGACGATGTTTAACTGGCACGCCATGTTGCTGAGCGGCGATAAATCCATTCAGGTTGTTGGCGGCTACCGCAAGCACGCGGACCCGATGCAGGTCGTCTCCGGTCCCATCCATAAGCGAACCGTCCATTTCGAAGGCCCGCCGTCCAGCCGGGTGCCGGAAGAGATGAAACGTTTCGTTACGTGGTTCAACGATACAGCGCCCGGCGGCAAGCGACCGCTGTCCGCGCTGACGCGCGCCGGACTCGCGCATTTGTATTTTGTGTGCATTCACCCGTTTGAAGACGGCAATGGCCGCATTGGCCGGGCGCTCGCGGAAAAATCCCTTGCGCAAAATCTCGGCCAGCCCAGCCTGATTGCGCTGGCTTACACCATCGAGCGCAAGCGCAAGGACTACTACGCCGCGCTGGAACGCAACAACAAGAACCTCGAAATCACCGGCTGGATGAAATATTTCGCGAACACGGTCCTCGAAGCCCAGACCAACACCATCAAGCGTGTCGATTTCTACGTCGCGAAAGCCAAGCTCTACGAAAGACTGCGCGGCAAGCTGAACGAGCGTCAGGACCAAGTCATCGCCCGCATGTTCAAGGAGGGCATTGATGGCTTCAAAGGCGGCCTGAGCGCCGAGAAGTATATCGCGATTGCCAAGACCTCTCGCGCTACCGCGACCAGAGACTTGCAGGATCTTGTTGAGAAGAGCGCTCTCACCAAGACAGGAGAACTACGGCATACGCGGTACCATTTGAGTGTCGCGAGCAAAGAAAGTGAATAGCGGGGCGGCAGCGCCTGCTACATGACGCTGGAAACCATCGCACCCTTGAGCGATGATCCCGCCGTCAGCATGCCGGCACTTGTCGGCTGAATGACCTGCCCGGCCTTGCCGGCAACCGCGGTGACCCGCCGCCAGTTACACCACGCCAGGGGACACGATCCGCCGCTCAACGGGGATGGGTTTGAGGGGTTGCTTGAACTCGCCTTAAGATTCCTCTCAAGCCCTTTGAAACTCTGGGTTGTGGGCGATTTCACTTACAAGCAATTGAAGCTCAGATTGACGTTTTCGAACCATTCACGGCTTCCCTTGTCCAAAATCTAACGTGTGACCCTCCAGACAGCCTTGTCATCTGAATGCTGGCGTATTAAGTGAGTAATCAATTACTATCTTTCTGACGAGGACTTGCGATGCCATCCAGGCCTAGAAACCTTCCAGCCGATGAGCGCCGGGCCGTCACAGTTGAGGCGGTGGTCGAGCTAGCCGCCGAACAGAATCCAAGCGACATCACAACTGCCGCCATTGCCAAGCGAATGAAACTCACGCAGGGGGCGCTGTTTCGTCATTTCCCAAGTAAGGACGCAATCTGGCAGGCGGTGATCTCCTGGGTCGCCGAGCGTCTACTGGCGCGGGTCGATCGAGCCATAGAGGCGGCGGGATCCCCGCTGTCGGCTCTGGAAGCGGTGTTCATGACCCACATCGAGTTCGTCGCCGCACATCCCGGGGTGCCGCGCATGATATTTGGCGAGCTGCAGCGCGCCGAAGATACGGCTGCCAAGCGCATGGTGCGTGAACTGCTCAGGCGTTACTCAGAGCGTCTCGTCACCCTTATCGAAGCTGGCAAGGCTCAGGGGGTGTTGGCGCCAGAGGTTGATACCGCCGCATCGGCCGCTCTCTTCATCGGCACGATTCAAGGGCTGGTGATGCAGTCGTTGCTGGCCGGAAACGCGGACCTGATCCTTGCGCAGGCACCGGCGATCTTCGCCATCTACAGCCGCGCGATCAGGAACATGCAATGAAACTGAAACTGCCGTCCCTGAATAGCCGCACGCTCGCGCTGGTTGGCGTACTCGGAACGCTGCTTTCATTGTTCGTCTATGTCGCCCTGCGCTCAGGGCCGCTGGCACCGGTTCCTGTGACCGTCGCCTTAGCAGAGAATCGCGCGATCACCCCCGCGTTGTTTGGCATCGGCACAATAGAAGCCCGCTATACCTACAAGATCGGCCCAACGGTTGCCGGGCGGATTAAACGAGTCGATGTGGATGTAGGCGATAGGGTTCAGGCCGGCCAGTTGCTGGGGGAAATGGACCCTGTAGACCTTGATGACCGCGTCGCAGCACTGGAGGCCTCAATCAAACGCGCGGAGGCCACCGTGCTGGCAGCGGAAGCGCAGGTCCAGGACGCGACGGCCCGCAAGTCATATGCCGACGCACAGGCGCAACGCTACGAACAACTCTGGCCGGCGCGCGCCGTAAGTGAAGTGGCGGTCGAGACGAAGCGACACGATCGCCAGGTTGCGGAAGCCGTATTAGCGGCCGCACGGGCCAATTTGGATGCCTCAAATCAAGAGCTCGTGCGGATCCGGTCCGACCGCGACGGTGTGATCCAGCAACGCGCCAGCCTGCGACTGATCGCACCGGTCGATGGATTGGTGGTGCTACGCAGTGCCGATCCCGGCACCACGGTCGTCGCCGGGCAGGCAGTGGTGGAAGTGATCGACCCCGCGAGTCTGTGGATAAACGTGCGATTTAATCAATTACGCTTATCCGGCCTCCGCGCCGGTTTGCCTGCCCGTATCGTTTTGCGGTCTCAAGCCGGGCACACCATCGCGGGGCATGTGCTGCGCGTTGAACCGTTGGCAGATGCAGTGACCGAGGAAACCCTCGCCAAGGTGGTTTTCGACGCCCTGCCTGAATTCTTGCCTCCCGTTGGCGAGCTCGCCGAGATCACCGTGGCACTGCCCGCCCTAGCCGTTGCCGCTGTCGTGCCCGCCGCCAGCGTACAACGGGTTGACGGGCGTCTAGGCGTCTGGGCGATCAGAGATGGCGCGCTGCGCTTCGTCCCCATCAAGGTGGGCGCGTCCGACCTTGACGGTCGCGTGCAGATTCTCGATGGGCTGAAGCCGGGCGAGCGCGTGGTGGTATACAGCCAAAGCGCACTCAACGTTCGCAGCCGCATCAAGGTCGTCGAGGACCTGGCGGGCGTGTCGTCATGATCAGTCTCGCGGGTCGAGACATCCTTCACGCCTGGGGGAAGTTCGTCTTCACCGGCGTGGGACTGGGACTGTTGATTGGCGTGACGCTGACCATGGCTGGTGTCTACCGCGGAATGGTGGATGACGCCAAGGTTCTGCTCGACAACAGTGCTGCGGACCTTTGGGTCGTGCAGAAAGACACTCTCGGCCCTTACGCCGAACCGTCAAGCCTTTACGACGATGTGTACCGCGGCATCCTCGGCATGCCGGGCGTGGCGCGTGCGGCTAACGTCACCTACTTCACCATGCAGGTGCGCCAGGACGAGCGCGACGTGCGCACCATGGTTGTCGGCGTCGTCCCCGGCGGCCCCGCTGAGCCAGGGCAACCCGGTTATCTTGTCGCGGGTCGCCAAATCACACGTGGCCACTATGAAGCCGTGGCCGATGTCGCCACAGGCTTCAAGTTGAGTGACCGGATTCAGATCCGCCGCAATCAATACACGATCGTTGGGTTGACCCGGCGCATGGTGTCCTCCAATGGCGACCCGATGGTGTTTATCCCGCTAAAGGACGCGCAGGAAGCGCAGTTTCTAAAAGACAACGACGCCATACTCCAGCAACGGCGCCGAACTCTGGCCAACCCGGCTTTCGGCCGCCCCAGTGTGCCCGGCCTAGCAGATGCAGTGATCGCATCGCAAAGTACCAATCCCTACGTCAATGCCGTGCTGGTGCAGGTCACGCCCGGCCATGTTCCGGAGGATGTGGCCAATCTCATCCGCCGCTGGAAACGGCTCCAAGTGTATACCCGCTTGCAGATGGAGGAGATCCTGGTCGGCAAGCTGATCGCCACCTCAGCCAAACAGATCGGCATGTTCCTAGTGATTCTCGCGATCGTCAGCGCGGCCATCGTCGCCTTCATCATCTACACCCTGACACTCGGTAAGATCCGCGAGATTGCGGTGCTTAAGCTGATCGGCACGAAGAACCGCACCATCGCTGGCATGATTTTGCAGCAGGCGGTGGGGCTGGGCGTGATCGGCTTTGTGGTGGGGAAGGTTGCCGCCACCTTCTGGGCGCCGATCTTTCCCAAGTACGTGCTGCTTGAGCCTGGCGATGCCATGCGCGGATTCATCGCGGTCGTGATGATCTGTGTGTTGGCGAGCGTGGTGGCCATCCGTGCGGCGCTCAAGGTCGACCCTGCGGAGGCGATCGGTGGTTAACGTGCAAGGCAAAGGCATTCGCATCGAGGGATTGCGCAAGCGCTACGGCGAGGGCGACACGGCCGTGGACGCACTTAAGGATGTGAACATGCAGGTCGCTGCTGGTGAAGTCGTTGGCCTCATTGGCCCGTCAGGCTCCGGCAAAAGCACCCTCCTTAAATGCTTGGGCGCAGTTATTGAGCCGACCGCAGGGCGCATGATCCTGGGGGAAGAAGTAATCTACGACGACGGATGGAAAATTCCCGACCTGCGCACTTTGCGCCGCGACAAGATCGGGTTCATTTTTCAGGCGCCTTACCTGATCCCCTTCCTCGATGTCACGGATAACGTCGCACTGTTGCCTATGCTGGCCGGGCAATCCAATGCCGAGTCCCGCCGAGGCGCGCAGGAATTGCTAGAGGCGCTGGATGTCGTCCATCGCGCCCGCGCAATGCCCTCCCAACTTTCCGGCGGCGAGCAACAGCGCGTCTCCATCGCCCGCGCGCTGGTTAACCGGCCGCCGGTCGTTCTCGCCGACGAACCCACGGCACCGCTCGACAGCAAGCGGGCGCTCGCCGTCATCCGCATCCTGAACAAGATGGCGCAGCAATATCAGACCGCCATTATCGTCGTCACTCACGACGAAAAGATCATCCCGACGTTCAAGCGCATCTACCACATCCGGGACGGAAAGACCGATGAGGAAGCCGGCGAAGGCATCGGGTTTGAGTGAGAGCGGCGTTCTCGTCCAACGGAAGCGGATTTGCCGAACCGGCGACTCGAGTTCAGAGGATCATGGCCGTTAAAGCAAAGGAGATTGTAATCGTGAACTCAGGTCCGTTAGTTCGCTCATCAGTGCTCAATTCAAATGTCGGTACTTTTGGAAGAGCGACGTGGGTGCTCCTCATGATCGCTGCCGCGATAGTGCAATCGACCGCAGCATCAGCACGCGAATCTGGTCCCAGTGTATCGTTGGCGGCCAGGGTCGCCGACGGACGTCCTTGGCAAATGCTTATGGATGATGGACGCACAACCTCTCTTGTCCTCTTTGCGGATGGGACAGGTACAATGACGGGTGGGCCAATGCAGCTCTCTCCGAAATGGCGACCGACTGCTGACGGCATGTGTCTGAAGCCCATGCCGCTGATGTCTGAGCGTTGCGTCATTCTAGTTCCGACCAAAAAAGGCTTCGTCGGATCGAGAGATGGCGCAACCGTTTTCACCCTGGAACGCTGATGCTGGTTGGGAAGTCATCGGGTTTACGATTGCACTTTCGATAATGCACAACGTTGACGACGTCGTCGCAGATTTGATGCTGCGCAGGTTTGTTTTGAATGGTGGCAAAATGGCGCGCTCGGAAGGCGACACGCCTGCCCGCAGGGGAAGAGCTTGGAGCGATCCTCGTTCGGATCGTGGTTGAGCAGAGGATGGTGCGTATGACGGGCAGGGAAGACGTTCTGGAACATGCCGTAGCGGGCGACCGAACGCCGGTACCGCGTGTTCGCACGTTTGTTCGCAATTGGCGCGCCCAATCGAACGAAGTTCGAACCACTTAATAACTAGGGACGCCATTCCGGCAGGAATGGCGCGCCCTAGGGGATTCGAACCCCTGTTACCGCCGTGAAAGGGCGGTGTCCTAGGCCTCTAGACGAAGGGCGCATGCCGGGCCGGCGCAAGGCCGGCAGGCGGGACGTATAATGAGCTTCGCCGCCACCGGCAAGCGAGCCGGGACCGGAAATTTGCCGCCTCTGGAAATCACCAATGGCCGGTGTTGGGCATCGACTTCCACGGCTCCTGCGGGGGCAGGGCGGCGCCCTTCTGCAAGAGCTCGATCGAGTGCTGGTCCGGCGACCGGACAAAGGCCATCACGCCGTCGCGCGGCGGCCGGTTGATGGTGACGCCGGCCTTCATCAGCCGGTCGCAGGCTGCGTAGATATCGTCGACCTCGTAGGCGAGATGGCCGAAATAGCGCGCCTCGCCGTAGTCCTCGCTGTCCCAGTTGTAGGTCAGTTCCACCTCCGGCCCCGGCCGGCCGGCCTTTTTGCTTTGCTCGACCACGGCCTCGTCTTGCGAGCCGATCAGAAAAACCAAAGTGTAGCGGTTCTTCTCGTCGACCCGGCGGCGGGTCTCTTTCAGGCCGAGCTTGTTGACGTAGAAATCGAGCGCGGCGTCGAGATTGCGCACGCGCAGCATGGTGTGCAGATATCGCATAGGACAAAACCTCACGAACGACGGGTGGACGTTCCCCGGTATCCCGCGAGGACATTATATAGCAATGATCGCCCCCGATCTTGAGACCGCCGTCGCCGAATTGAGCGCATTGATCGCGCAAGCGCGCGTGATTCTGCCGTTCACCGGCGCCGGCATCTCGACCGAATGCGGCATTCCCGATTTCCGTTCGCCCGGCGGCCTGTGGACCAAGAACCGGCCGATCAATTTCGACGACTTCCTCGCCAGCCCGGACATGCGCGCCGAATCCTGGCGCCGCCGCTTCGCCATCGACGCGACGTTCGGTGCCGCCAGGCCCGGCCGCGGCCACCGCGCGCTCGCCAGCCTGTACCGGTCCGGCAAGGTGCCGGCCGTGGTCACCCAGAACATCGACAACCTGCACCAGGCGTCCGGCATCGCCCCGCAGGACGTGGTCGAACTGCACGGCAACACCACCTATGCGCTCTGCCTGGAATGCGAGCAGCGCTACGAATTGCAGTGGGTGAAAGAAAACTTCGACGCCAATGGAGACCGGGCGCCGGATTGTACCTGCGGCGGCTTCATCAAGACCGCGACCGTGTCGTTCGGGCAGGCGATGCCGGCCGCTGCGATGCAGCGTGCCGAGACTCTCACCAGGCAATGCGACCTCTTCCTCGCCGTCGGTTCGTCGCTGGTGGTGTGGCCGGCGGCGGGCTTTCCGGTGATGGCGAAACGCAACGGCGCGGCGCTCGTCATCGTCAACCGCGACCCGACCGAGTTCGACGAGATCGCCGATCTGGTGGTGCGCAACGACATCGGCGACGCGTTCGAACGCTTCATCACGCACTGATTCGCAAGGGCTTTGCGCTGTGCACAGAGTTGTGCGCAAGCACATTTTGCTCTTTGCCGTTTTCAGCCCGGTGTTATCGTTGATTTAGAGATTCGAAGAAGCGCCCTTGAAGAGGCGCCTAAAGGCGACGGCGTGCGGCGCAAGACGCCGGACGGGATTGAATCAAATATGCCAGGGACAGATTTCCGGCCGGGGACCGTCAGAGAGCTCGTCGATGAGGCGGCGACCAACCTGGTCGAGTTGACGGGCGTCATCAAGTGGTTCGACGTCTCAAAAGGCTTCGGCTTCATCGTCCCCGACAACGGCTTGCCGGACATCCTGCTGCATGTCACGTGTCTGCGCCGCGACGGCTTCCAGACCGCCTATGAGGGCGCGCGGGTAGTCGTCGAGGTGTCGCAGCGGCAGAAGGGCCTGCAAGCCTTCCGCGTCGTTTCGATGGACGAGTCGACCGCGGTGCACCCGGCGCAGATGCCGCCGCCGCGCACCCACGTCACCGTCACGCCGACCTCGGGCCTTGAGCGCGCCATGGTCAAGTGGTTCAACCGCTTGCGCGGCTTCGGCTTCCTGACGCGCGGCGAGGGCACGGAGGACATCTTCGTGCACATGGAGACCCTGCGCCGCTACGGCATCACCGAGCTGCGGCCGGGGCAGACCGTGCTGGTCCGCTTCGGGCCCGGGCCGAAGGGCTTGATGGCCGCCGAAGTCCGCCCCGACGGCGGGCCGCTCGGGCCAGCGTCGCACTAACCCCACCCTTAAGTTACCAGCCCTTAAATTCCCCAGCCCTTAAATTCCCATTGCCGCAGGCTTGGCGTCCGCGTAAAGGCGAGCTTATGCGCGCGTTTCGTTGGATCGCTTTTGTTCTGGTCGGCCTGCTGTGGCTCGCCGGTTCGGCGCTTTCGGCCGGCCGGCAGACGCTGGAGATCGCCTCCAAGACCGGCGTGCACGCCTTTGCGGTCGAGATGGCCGTCACCGAAGCCGAGCGGGCGCAGGGCCTGATGAACCGCAAGAGCCTGCCGGAGGGGCAGGGCATGCTGTTCGACTTCCAGCGCGACCAGGAAGTCGGCTTCTGGATGAAGAACACCTATATCCCGCTCGACATGATCTTCATCCGCAGCGACGGGCGGATCATGCGGATCGCCGAGAACACCGAGCCGCTGTCGGAGCGGATCGTGCCGTCCAACGGGGCGGTGCGGGCGGTGCTGGAGGTGATCGGCGGAACCAGCCGCAAGCTCGGCATCGCGCCCGGCGACCGCGTCGCCCACCCGATCTTCAACAAGCGTTAGGTATTATTGAGTGGGCGCATGATCTTGCCCGAAAACCGGTCCCCACTTTTCGGGATCATGCGCCGGACCCGCTTGCTGGGCAGCAGCGGAGCATGTATCGACCTTTGAGCGACCCCGGCGGGGCATAGCGCAGTCTGGTAGCGCGTCTGGTTTGGGACCAGAAGGTCGCAGGTTCGAATCCTGCTGCCCCGACCAACTCACCCAACTTAGGCCACGAGTACCCAATGAATTTTAGGGGGCTTTGTTCAGAAGGTCGTGGCAATTGCCTTTAGGACAGTCGGCCCGGGTCTATCGTCCGGACATCGACGGTCTGCGCGCGGTCTCCATTGTTTGCGTCGTTCTGTTTCATCTAAAAGTTCCGGCGTTCCCCGGCGGTTACATTGGTGTCGACGTATTCTTCGTCATCTCGGGATATCTGATTACGCAGATTT
>CAYJPU010000061.1:10433-15002 GCA_964372105.1 uncultured Undibacter sp. | reverse complement strand
CCACCCCGCCCGCCTTCGCTGACGCTCCGGCGGGCTCCTCAGGGTGAGGGCTACGAGAAGCCTCATCCTGAGGGGCCCGCGCCGATCTCGGGTTTACCCGAGATCGGCTATCTTGATCGCCCAAGTCGGCTTCCGCCGACTTGGGTTGGGGCGTCTCGAAGGATGAGGCGGGTTTTGTCGTCTTGATCGCACCTTTGTCCTCGCCCTCGCCGAAGATCACGGCGATCGGCGTATTCACGGCTACGTCGGCAGTGCCTTCGGGAACGAGGATCTTGCCGAGCGTGCCTTCGTCCGCGGCCTCCACTTCCATGGTGGCCTTGTCGGTTTCGATCTCGGCGATCACGTCGCCCGATTTGATCTGGTCGCCCTCTTTCTTGAGCCACTTGGAAAGGTTGCCCTTTTCCATCGTGGGCGACAGCGCGGGCATCAGCACTTCGATCGGCATGGGCGCTACTGTTTCCTACACGCGCTGGTGAAGTATCAGCGGTAGATGTCGGTATAGAGCTCGGACACGTCCGGCTCGGGATCGTGGGTCGCGAATTCCGCCGCTTCGTTGATCAGGTCGCGCACCGCAGCGTCGATCTTCTTCAACGCCTCCTCGTTGGCGAATTTCCTGTCCAGGATACGCTGGCGCGCCATGTCGATCGGATCGTGCGTGGTGCGCACCTTCTCGACTTCCTCGCGCGTGCGGTACTTGGCGGGGTCCGACATCGAGTGGCCGCGATAGCGGTAGGTCAGCATTTCGAGGATGAACGGGCCCTTGCCGGCGCGGCACCAGGCGGCGGCGCGTTCGCCGGCGGCCTTCACCGCGCGCACGTCCATGCCGTCGACCTGCTCGCCCGGAATGTTGAACGACAGGCCGCGCTTGGACAGATCGACCTGCGCCGAGGCGCGCGCGATCGAGGTGCCCATGGCGTAGCGGTTGTTCTCGATCACATAGATGGCGGGCAGCTTCCACAGCTCGGCCATGTTGAAGCTCTCGTAGACCTGGCCCTGGTTGGCCGCGCCGTCGCCGTAATACGCGACCGAGAGGTTGTCGTTGCCGCGGTAGGCGTTGGCGAAAGCCAGACCGGTGCCGAGCGGCACCTGCGCGCCGACGATGCCGTGGCCGCCGAAGAAGCCCTTCTCGACGCTGAACATGTGCATCGAGCCGCCCTTGCCCTTGGAATAGCCATGGGCGCGGCCGGTGAGTTCCGCCATCACGCCTTTCGCGTCCATGCCGCAGGCAAGCATGTGGCCGTGGTCGCGATAGCCGGTGATGACCTGGTCGCCCTGCTTCATCGCCATCTGCATGCCGACGACGACGGCTTCCTGGCCGATGTAGAGGTGACAGAAGCCGCCGATCAGGCCCATGCCGTACATCTGGCCCGCCTTCTCCTCGAAGCGGCGGATCGTCAGCATCATACGGTAGGCGTCGAGTTCCTGCTGCTTGCTGAAGTCGGCAATCGGTCCGCTCGGCGCGGCCGGCTCTTTTTTATCCGCGCTGGGGGTTTTTTTGGCGACCGCCATGGAGACTCCTTGCGACGAACAGCGTCGGTCCGGCCTTGTTCGTTCCCCCATAGCTCAATTCGTCGGGGGGCGAAAGCGCGACACCGCGCGGCAGCTGTGCCGCACTATCACCAGACAACCGGCCGCGAATGCAAATGCGCGCGTGGATAACATCCGACGCGCCGATGCGGTTCTTGGCGGCACCGCGCCGCAGCGCCTGCGCCCGACGTTTGCTTGCGCACGAACGATGCCGCACGCAATTTCATTTTAAGGGATGCCGGTCGCACGCAATGCGGACGCCGTTCTTGCTGCACTGCAATCTGATGACGGCAAGCGTCAGCGCGGCGGGATGATCAGGGTCAGGTCGCGCGGGTCGGCCAGCCCGAGCAGCGCGCGGGCGCGTTCGTCCAGCATGTCCGGGTCGATCCGGTCGGGGCGCAGCAGCGACACCCGCCGCTCCCAGTCGTTGCGCTCGGCCTTGAGCCCGTTGAGCTCCTGCTGCATGGCGGCCAGCTGCTGCTCGAGGTCGGCTTGCGCCCGCAGGCCGTGATTGCCGGTAAAGGCGTTCACGCCGAAATAGCCGATGAACAGCGCGGCGAAGACATAGAGACCGAGCGCGGTCAGGATGGTGCGGCGGCGCCGATGAGAGACCATGGCAAACGAACATGCCGCAGGGTCGTTAAGGCGGCTTTAATGGGTGCCGCCTTCCCGCGCCGGACGCCCGCTCACACCCGCTGCCGGATCTCGTTGAGCACGAAATTGCCCAGCCGCTTGCCGCGGTTGCGCATAACCTTCAGGACGCCCTGGTCGACGAAATAGGTCAGCAGGATCGAATCGCGCGACTTCACCCGGTCATGCACCGCATCGGCCGAATGCCAGGTGTCGGTGCCGACCGCGAAGGCGTAGCCGGTGTTGGGCGCAAAGCGCATCTGCGTGTGCTTCGGCTTCGAGCCGTCGGGCAGCACGTCGTGGAAGATGGTGCCGATGTCGGTGTTGGCGTCGTCGGCCGGCAGATAGAGCTGGACGGTGATGCCCTTCCACCGCGTGTCGGTGTGCGGGGTGATCAGGTAGCCCGGGATGTCGCGCGTCAGGATCGGGATCGGGTACATGCCGACCTTGGCGAACGCGGGGCCGAATCGCTTCGACAGCCCGGGCGCCAGCCGGTGGATGAACGCCCGCTTGACCTTCTCCGAGCACAATGCGCGGCCGACCACGTTCCACAACGCCCGCTTCTCCGCCGGCAGGTTGCGGATGTATTCCGGGAACAGGTCGATCTTGACCCGGGTGTGCGTGCCGTCTTCGAGGTCGAGGCCCTTGCTGCGGCCATGCATCGGCCGGTAGTCGCGCGCCTGCGGCATCAGCGCCAGGATCTTGGCGTAGACGTCGTCCGGAAACACGCGGTCGAATTCGAGATGGAAGAACGGCTTCTCAACCGCGCGCGCCGCTGCCACCGACTGCGCCACGTAATCGGCGAGACGATCGGCCTCGCGCAGGCGCTCGTGGCGGGCGAGTGTCGTGGTCTGGTCCATGGCGGCAACCTTCGATGTCACCGGAGGCTGATTCACGAATAAATTGCTGCGATTTTCACGGCGACGCAAGTTGCCACCGCCGCCCGAGTCGGCGGCGGTAAAATCAGCAATATCGAACTCAGCGCACGGCTTTCATCACGCCGCGGCCAGCGTATTTCGCCTGGGGCCCGAGTTCTTCTTCGATGCGCAGCAGCTGATTGTACTTCGCCGTGCGGTCGGAGCGCGCCAGCGAGCCGGTTTTGATCTGGCCGCAATTGGTGGCGACCGCGAGATCGGCGATGGTCGAGTCCTCGGTCTCGCCCGAGCGGTGCGACATCACGGCGGTGTAGGCCGCCTTGTGCGCCATCTCGACCGCCGCCAGCGTTTCGGTCAGCGTGCCGATCTGGTTGACCTTGACCAGGATCGAATTGGCCAGGCCGTCCTTGATGCCCTGCGACAGGCGCGTGACGTTGGTGACGAACAGGTCGTCGCCGACGAGCTGGCATTTGTTGCCGATCAGGTCGGTGACGATCTTCCAACCCTCGAAGTCGTCTTCCGCCATGCCGTCCTCGATCGAGAGGATCGGATAGGCTTTCACCAGGTCGGCGAGATACTGCGCCTGCTGCTGCTTGGAGCGGGTCTTGCCCTCGCCTTCGTAGACGTAACTGCCGTTCTTGAAGAACTCGGTGGCAGCGCAGTCGAGCGCCAGCATGACGTCGCCGCCCGGCTTGTAGCCGGCCTTCTCGATCGCCTTCATGACGAAATCGAGCGCCGCCTCGGCCGACTTGATGTTCGGCGCAAAGCCGCCTTCGTCGCCGACATTGGTGTTGTGGCCGGCGGCCTTCAGCTCGGCCTTGAGCGTCTGGAACACTTCGACGCCGGCGCGCAGGCCCTCCGAGAAGCTCGCCGCGCCGACCGGCATGATCATGAACTCCTGGAAGTCGATCGGGTTGTCGGCGTGCGCCCCGCCGTTGACGATGTTCATCATCGGCACCGGCAGCACGCGCGCGGCGGTGCCGCCGACGTAGCGGTACAGCGGCAGGCCGGAGGCGCTGGCCGCCGCCTTGGCGACGCTAAGTGACACCCCGAGGATGGCGTTGGCCCCGAGCCGGGCCTTGTTCGCCGTGCCGTCGAGCGAAACAAGCGTCTCGTCGATCTTGGCCTGGTCTTCGGCGTCCATGCCGCCGATGGCGTCGAAGATCTCGCCGTTGACCGCGTCGACCGCCTTGCACACGCCCTTGCCGCCGTAGCGGGACTTGTCGCCGTCGCGCAGCTCGACCGCCTCGTGGGCGCCGGTCGAGGCGCCGGAGGGAACCGCGGCGCGGCCGAGCGAGCCGTCCTCCAAGAGGACATCGACTTCGACGGTGGGGTTGCCGCGGCTGTCGAGAATTTCGCGGCCGATGATGTCAATAATGGCGGTCATGATCGTGCTTTGGCTGTTGCGGGAATGGCTATGCCGGGGCTTCTACAGGATAGAGAACCCTCTTGTCATGCCCCATCCCTCCCCCTGTCATGGGGGGGGGGGGGCCGCGCCCCCCCACAAGAAAAAACCAGAGAAAGAACCAACACCGAT